>CAZBWS010000088.1:0-7951 GCA_964495705.1 uncultured Gammaproteobacteria bacterium | reverse complement strand
CTTGATAATTCCCGACTTGTCCCCATTTTTTGGCTGAACAAACCACCATATAGTGTATATTTTCTATCTCGACACCACCGCTGCTTGTGGTAGTGTGCATATTCCCCGTGTAGAGGGACAAGACTATATAAGGCTATCGCAGTACATCCATGTTCTTTGAAGACCAATACAGCCAGTTTTTTCGCCCCCTGAGCAGTAAATACCGCGAGCAGATTGTTGAGTGCCTACGCGCTCTGTACCAGCGCGTGTACAGCTCTGTGGCGGATTACTCCCAAGTGCTTGATCGTGACCAGATCATTGAGATCTTCCAAGATACGGTCACGCGCACCCCTTTGTTGCTCGACAGCGATGATGAGTTTGCCGTGCCGATGGATGCGCAATCCAAAACTGACCGCGAGCAGGCCAACTGGATTCTGAATACCCTGCTGGAATACCCCTGGCTGGAAAAACAGGTCGATGAGGCCAGCTTGCAATCCACCTATGCCTTTAGTCGCATGGGGCGCTTGTTCACCCAGCCCTTTGTAGAGACAGGGGCTAAGTTCCGCACTCGCCACCGCAACACCCGCAATACCCGCAACGCCTTGCAATCTTTTGTGGAAGAGGGGGTTGAGGACATGGAGGTGCACGATCTGCTTGACGCCTTTGAGTACTCCGAGCGCATCATCTCCGACTTCACAGATGTGATCGCCGAGCTGGACGACAAGAAGCGCCAGCTGGTCAAGGCGGTGGAGTCCCAACAGTTGGTGGAAGAGGCTAGTGAAGAGTTTTTCGATTTTATGGAAAAGCGCTTTATGCCCGACATCGCCGTGCGCCTGTCCGCAGACAGTGTGGAAAAATACCGAGACGAGATTCAGCAACTGATCGACAAGGCCAAGCGCAAGCGCAAGGACTTTAAGGCCAAGGCCGAGGTGGAACTGCGCAAGCTGGCCCCGGGGCTGACCCTGAGCGAGCGCTCCTACTATCTATTTGTGCTGGATGGCATTAGCAGCCGCTTGCACAATGCCTGCGAAGTCATGCTGCCCGCCCTGCGCCGCGCCTTGCACGGCTTCACCCGCCGTGCGGACATCATCATCCGCCAGCTCAGCTTTACCCGAACCGGTGAGCAGAGCGAGCTATTGGAAATCTGCCGCGAGCTACAGGAAGCCGGTTTAGAGGTTCAGAATCAATGCATGAACAGCGCAGGGGAGGCCTTTAGTTCTCTACAGGTTGGCTTTATCGACCCCGCCAACATCAAAATGCACGCGCGGCGCAGCACCCACACGGTGAATACCCGGGTAGAAGAGCATGAGGAAATGGGTTTTGATTCGCGCAAGGACCTATTCATTCGCCAAACCATGGACCAGGCTTTCTCCATCAATAGTCAAGGCCAAACGGACTACATAATGGAGGCTTTGAAAAAAGGCCACAGCATCAGCAGCCAAGACCTGCCAGTGAGCAACGCCAGGGAGCTGCTACACGCCGCCCATATCATCGAAGCCGCTTCGGCGGGCAATAGCTCGGAATTTAAATTCCGCGTGATTGATGAAGGGCGCAGAGAAAAAACGGAATACTTTGATTCCACCGATGTATTTACCTTGGAACTGGTGAGTACGGGTTAATAGAAAATTTGAGAGTGTCATCCTGACCGAAGCGTTAGCGCAGTGGAAGGATCTTAATCTAAACTGTGTCCATCGAATTTTTAGTTACCTAGATCCTTCGGCTCCACTGCGTTGCGCTCAGGATGACACGGTTAAAAACAGTAAAAAAACTATGCTAACGAATTATTTAGAAGACGAACTGAAAAAAGACAATGTCAGCTTGGACGAATTCTCCGAGCTGGCCCTGCGTCTAATGAACTACGGTGTACTGTGCCGCGAGGAGAGCCAAACTGAGCAAATACTCTACGATCGCTTCCTGCGCATCGAAGGCTTGGTGGATGAATACCTCGCCCTCACGGGTATCCGCATTGTTCACGATCCACGCTTTGCTTACTTACGTTTATATCCACCGGGTGCTCGTGTACCTGGAGAAGAGGACGTGAACTCCCCCCTTTCTGGTGGCTTGCGCCAGCGTTTGTCACAGGACGAAGTCGCCTTGGTATTGGTGTTGCGTGTGCAATACGAAAAAGCCCTGCGCGAAGGTCGCGTGGATGAGAAGGGTTATGTTACTGAGTCATTAGAGGCAATTACCATTGCTTTGAAAAACCTACTCAGCCGTAAGCTGCCCGAGAAAATGATGGATCGCCAGCAGCTGTTTAAGCGCCTGCGTCAGATGCGTTTAATTCAGTTTAACGGCAATGATTCGCTGGAGACGGGAGAGTCTTGGCTGCGTATACATCCGATGATTTTGGGCTTTGTTAGCGATGATGTGTTGCAGAGTTTACGGGTTGATGCGGATGCCGACATGGATGTCGGTAGTAGAGCAACGCAGGAGCAGTTGCCGAGAGGGGTGGAAGAGGATGTTACTGAGGGTGAGGCCGAGCAAGGTGATGAGCTTGCGGGTGATTTGGAAGAGTTGTTGGAAGATTAAAAATGTCATCCTGAGCGAAACGCAGTGCAGCCGAAGGATCTAGTTCACTGATATAGGTCGAGGCTTAAGATCCTTCGGTTCCGCTAAAGCTTCACTCAGGATGACAGTTGGGAGATAACTCATGGAAGAGAAAACGTATTACATATACGCAATGACAAATTGGAACAATGAAGTGCTGTACATTGGTATGACGAGTAATTTAGAAAAGCGTTTATATGAGCATAAGCAAAAACTGGTTGAAGGTTTTACAGAGAAATACAACGTCAACAAATTGGTTTATTTTGAAACAACAAACTGTGCTCAATCAGCAGTAGAGCGAGAGCGGCAACTCAAGGGTTGGACGCGAAAAAAGAAAGACCAATTGATTGAAGCAGTAAACCCTAATTGGGAAGAGTTAAAAATTTAACAATGTCGTCCTGAGCGACAGCCGAAGGACCTGGTTCACTGAACTAGAGCGGTTACCTAGATCCTTCGACTACATTGCATTTCGCTCAGTATGACATTCAAAACTAAATAGAAATTAAAATGTTTTTATATAAATTTATCTACGTGAACTGGGGCAATATCCCCAATGCTGAATTTGAGATGGGGCCTATCAATCTATTGTCGGGGGGCAATGGCTCGGGTAAGACCACATCGGCGGACGCCATTCAAACGGTGATGACCGCGGCCCATGAGAATTTATTTAACTACAACCCGGGGCAGGATGAAACTACCCAGCGCGGTCGCGGCGGCAAGCAGGTGCGTACGCTAGCCTCCTATGTGCTGGGCTGTGACGACGGCTCCTTCGCGCGTATGGATTGCACCGACGGTTATTTGGCTGCCGTGTTCCGCCCCACCAAGGGCGAGACGGGCATACCGTTCACTGCATTGATGGGGGTGCGGGCGCGCATCGAGAAGGTGGGTGATAAGCGCGTCGCTCGCCAAGAAGACAATATGCTGATGATACTACCCGAGGTGGAGTTGTCATTGGACAAGCTGGAGCGCGAAGATGCCTCGGGCAAATACATCACGCCACTAGATCAACTAGAGAGTTTGTTGATTGCCGAGTACGGCAAGCGCGGTGTACAGAAGTACGATACTAAGAAGGGTTATCTACGTCGTTTATACGGTGCACTCAAAGGCCGCACGGATCAGGTCACCGAGCGCGAGGCCACCCACGCGGCCAAGACCTTCTCCCGCTTTATGGCCTACAAACCCGTGAGCAGTATCGACCGCTTTGTGGCGGGGGAGATTCTAGAGCCCAAGGACATGGGGCAAACCATACGCGATATTTCCGAGCTGCTAAAAACCATCCACGGCATGTCGGAAGAGGCGGACCGCCTGCTGCAGTCCATCGATATTTTAGAGAAGGGCCGCGGTAGCTCCGACGCCTTTATCAGCCACTGGCTAGAGCGCAACAGCCTGGATTATCAGCTGGCCTTGCACCGCTATAAGTCTAGGCAGAAAGATTACATCGAAGCCAAGCGCGAGCAGACCGCGATTAAGCAGGCCCTAGGTGATGCGGATGGTTCAATAGACACCGCCGAGTCGCGCAGCGCCGAAGTGCACCAGATGATTATTGATCTGGAAGCCCAGCGCAAAGGTGTGAGTGCTCTGCAAGAAAAGGACGATCTGGAAACCGAGGCCAAGGACAACGAGGCGAAGATGCAACACAGCTTGGTGCAGCTGATGCAAAGCAGTCACGCCATCGACAGCAACTTGGCGGCCACCGAGACAATAGAGAAGAACCTTAACTCTCCCCATGTGCAGGGCAATCTTTCCCTGCTGACTCAGAAGAGTGTATTCAAGCAGCTGAATGAATTGCTACAGCAGGGCCAGCGCGCAGAGATCGACTTTCAGGCGCTGGCGAATAGCGACCTGACGGGCGATCTGAGCATGCTGGAAGTGCACTTGGATCAAGCTCAGCGCAGCCAGTCTTTGCACAATGCTTGGGTGGAATTCTGGAAGGGCATGAGCCTCGGTAAAGATGGCTCACGCAAAGATATGCTCAGCCCCCGCGAGACCCTATTCCGCTACGTGCTGCAAGAAGAGCAGCACTATAAGTCGCTCAAGGATCGCTGCAATAAAAAACAGCGCGAGGTCGAGCGCCTACAACAGGCCAAAGTAGATTATCCGCATTATGTGGAGCGCGCCCTAGAGGCGATCCGCACCGCCTGGCCAGACGCCGACCCCCGCGTGCTGTGTGACCATGTAGAGGTTACCGACGAGCGCTGGCAGATGGCGATTGAAGGCTATCTGGGAGCGAATCGATTCGGCATTTTAGTCGCCCCCCAGTACGAAGCTGATGCTATGCGTTTGGTGCGCCGCCTGCCGGGCCGCGACAACCGCGCCAAGGTGATACAGGCAGAGAAGGCCGCCCGCGATGCGGATAGGCTGAAAAGCAATGCCAATTCCATCATCCACGTATTGGAGTTCAGCCACGCCTCGGCCAAGGCCTATGTGCAGGCCAGCTATGGCAGCTTGCAGCGGGTTGAAAATGCGGACGAGTTGCGCGGCACGCCGCGTGGCATCAGCGCCGACGGCATGGCCTCCGGCGGCTACTCCATGTTCCGCTGTGACCTAGACGACAGCCAGCTGGTATTTGGTCAGGGTGCACGTCAACGCGCCTTGCTAGCCAAGCAGGGCGAGCTGCAAGAGCTTACCGACGACTGGCAGGTGGCGAATGACCGCATGCAACAGGCCGGTACTTTATTGAAGGCGGTAGATAAGCTGGTCGGCCTAAACTACGCCGATGGCATGAGTACTTTACTGTCTTGCCACCGCGAGCAAAAGCGCATCGACGCCTTGCTACAGCAGCTAGATATAACCGCCCATGCCGATCTAGAAGACAAGCTGCAAGAGCTGAAGGATCAAGAGCAACACTGGCGTGGCGAAGTTGCGCGTCTGCACCAGCAGATGGGTGAAGACAAGGGCAAGCTGGGGCTGATCACCGGCAAATGCCAAAAGCTCAGCGACGAGCAGGAACAAACTCAAGCAGTGGTGGAACAGTGGGAAGACAGCCTGCACGCCATCGCCCGCGAGTGGCCCGACTTTAATGTAGAAGTGCAGCTAGACGTGGCCGAGCAAAATGCCGCGGACCTGAATGAGAAGGCCGCCGCTGAACAGCTGGAAGCGTTAAAGCATAACTACCAGAGCTGCGAGCGGGAGTTGATTCGCGCACTGGATGAGCACAACGGCCACTGCCGCGCCACCGACAAGGTCTTGTACCCCCAATTTGAAGGGGACTACGACATCGGCTTCTTTAAGCAGGTGTGCAATCTACAGCGCGACATCGACCGCATCTACAACCGCTTCAAGAACAATATCTTGGTGGAAAAGCAGTCCTCATTGCGAGAATACAAGGAAAGCTTTAACAACAGCTTTGTCAGCAACTTCTGTCACACCTTGTATCAAGCCCTGGAAGACGGCAAGCGCCAGATCGAAACCCTCAACGAAGAACTGCAGCACCACAAGTTTGGCGCAGACCGCGAGTCCTTCCGCTTCGATCACCGCTGGAAGCCTGAATACGACGACTTCCAAAAGTTCTTCAGCCACATCGTGCGCAACCCCAGCTTGGGCGAGGGCGAGACACTGTTCGATATCGAGTTATCGCCGAAGATGACCAAGGTGCGCGATGGCATCATGGCCATGTTGCTAGACAATGACGAGCAGCGCGCCATCCAAGAGCTGAACCGCATCGCCGACTACCGCAACTATCGCCACTACGAGATCTACAAGCAGGTGGAGGGCAAGCCCGACATCGCGCTCAGCCAATACGGCACCGGCTCAGGCGGACAGTTAGAAACTCCTGCATACATCATCCGAGCCGCAGCGGTGACCTCGGCGTTTAAGTTCAAGGAAGGCAGCAGCCACCTACGCATGGTGTTGGTTGATGAAGCCTTCTCGAAGATGGACGAAGGCCGCTCCCGGGAGGTTATCAACTACCTAACAGACGCGCTCGGCCTACAGCTGATCTTCATCATGCCCAGCTCCAAATGTGGGCCGTTTATGGATCTAATCAGCAACGAGTTTGTCTTTGCCAAGTGCCCCAGCGATACCCTGCGTGGAGAGCTGAAGACACGGGTATTTGTGGACCGCAAGGCGCTGGCGCAGGACAAGGTGGCGGAGCTGTGGAAGAAGCATAAGCGGGTGGTGTATGAGCAGGCGAGTTTGGATTTTATGGAGGGGATCGTCTGACGGCGATTTCTTCCGTTTCCAGCATATCCGCATTAAATGTCGAGTCCGTCGACACAAGAGTGATACGTGTCGATATAATTTGTTTTTATCGACATGCTTTCTGGACATGTCGATAAAATCGACATAAGCTGCATATATATTTAAATTTTTGGAAAATTTAAACATGAGATGGAATCCAGCTCAGCCGTATAACTCTATTCCTCTACTACCTCCAGAGGTAGAACTAGAAACGAAGCCCGTTTTAAAGGCTTTAGTATCCGCTCGTGCAGCATTGGCGGAGCTAAAACAGGCCGCAGAGTTACTGCCTAATCAAGAGCTACTGATCAACACATTGCCACTCTTGGAAGCACAGGGTAGTTCTGAAATTGAGAATATTGTCACCACTACGGACAAACTTTTCCAATACGCACACACGCAAGAGCACGCAGACCCTGCCACTAAAGAGGCATTGCGTTACCGAGCGGCACTCTATGAGGGTTTTAGCTCCCTAGAAGAGCGTCCGCTAACTAGCGCAACTGCTATCAGAGTATGTAGTCGTATCAAAGGTGTAGATATGGATATCCGAAGAACACCTGGCACACGTTTAATGAATGACCAGACAGCAGAGGTTATTTACACACCACCGGAAAACGAAGCACATCTACGCGACCTACTAAGCAACTGGGAACAATTCCTGCATGCGCAAGATGAACTAGACCCCTTGGTGAAAATGGCAATATCCCACTACCAGTTCGAAGCCATACACCCCTTTACAGACGGCAATGGTCGGACGGGACGAGTCATGAATATACTATTCTTGATTGAACAGCAGTTACTTAGCCTGCCCATCCTCTACCTCAGTCGATATATTGTGCAAAATAAAGCCCAGTATTATGGCCTGTTGCTAGAAGTCACCAAAAACCAGAGCTGGGAAGCTTGGATACTGTTTATACTCAAGGCGGTAGAAGAAACAGCTAAATGGACACATCAAAAAATCACAGCCATTAGAGAGCTAATGGAATACACCACAGGCTATGTGCGCGAGCAATTGCCGAAAATATACAGTCGTGAGTTGGTCGATACTATCTTTGCTCAGCCCTATTGCCGTATTAGTAACCTGGTTGATGCGGATATCGCCAAACGCCAGACTGCTTCGGAGTATTTGAAAAAGCTGGTGGGCATTGGTGTATTAGAAGAACAGCAAGTGGGCAAGGAAAAACTCTTTATCCACCCTCAGCTAATGCAAATACTGACCACTGATAAAAATCAGTACACCGAATATGGG
>CAZBWS010000087.1:0-7969 GCA_964495705.1 uncultured Gammaproteobacteria bacterium | reverse complement strand
CGCCTTGTTTCCCGATGCGTTGTTTATTTATATACGTCGTGAAGCAAAAGATAATGTTAGCAGTATCATGGATGGCTGGAAACCAGCGTCGCATATTACACAGCGCCACTTACCAAACTGGGATAACAGTCTTGCTTGGTCTTATGTGCTACCAGAAAACTGGCAAGCTCTTAAAGGCAAGTCCTTAGCTGAAATTGCAGCGTTTCAATATACTTCGGTTAACCAAACAATATTAGCTGACTTGGTCAGCATACCTAGCGAACAAAAATATATTATTGAACACGATGATTTTGTACAGGAGCATGCTCGTAATATAAAGTCGCTGTGTGAATTTTGTGATATTCCCTTTGGCCCTAAAATGAAAAATATTGCTAATGCTAGCTCACTACCGCTTTCTAGCTCAACCTTAGAGCCGCCAGCAAAAAACAAGTGGCATAAACATAAGGTCGAAATAGACCCTTTATTCGATTTGGTGGGAAAAACGGTGCTCCAAGAATAGCTAGTTTATACGCTGTGGTTTTGAGTGATATTTTGCATGCCGCCAATAAACAGTTGGCTTAGAAACTGAGCTAGTTTTTCCTCATCTTCTTGATCTGCCATAGCGAAAACTTCGATCGATGCGCCAATCATTGCTGAGGTCATGAGTTTGACAGGGAACGGGGGGAGTAGCTTTTGTTCGATGGCTGCTTGCATGTCTTTTTCAAGGTCGCCAAATAGATTTTCGAGCTCTTGTCCATGGCTAACACCTTGGCGAAAAGCGTGGGTGTTTTTCTTGATAAACAGAAGGTAATCGGGATGTTGCCTGAGTACGCGAATAAAGCTGCTAAAGGCGTCGAAGATGAAATTTTCAGGACTTTGAGCTGTACTGCGTGCCTGGTGTAAAGCGTTGCGTGTTTGCCCTAGTATTTGGTCAACCAGCAAGGCGAGCAGGGATTCTTTATCGCCGTAGTAATTATAAAACGTACCCACCGATAAACCACTGGCATTGACAATGTCGCTAATGCTGGCGGCGTCGTAACCCAGCTCACAAAAAACCTTTAGAGCGGCTTCTTGAATGGCAAGCTGGTTGGCACGTTTATTGGCTTCACGTTTACTCATTGATGGATAAAGATAGTCTGTTAATGCGGGTAGGCCATTTTAACCTATCCGCATACAACTAGCTCGCCTTACGCAGTTCTTCAGCTTGCTTGGTTGGCGACTTCGCTGGCATAACCGTAAAGCTTTTATAATCTTTGGGCAGGTTTTTCAGCAGGCGCTTGCGAAACGGCGGGTAGTCTACCGTGATGGTGTGACGGGCTGTTTTTAGTTGTTGTATATCAGGGTTATCGAGTTCGTGGCGTACCGCTGCCTGCATATCATCAGGAGCTAGCCATTCACCGGTCATTTTGCGAGCTAAGATTTTAGATTGCAGTTCTGATGCTGGCCAAATACAACCCAACGGTTGGAACAAGCCAATAAATGCTAGGTTGTCATGCTCTACAGGTAGCATTTTTAAGTACAAGGGGACTTCGCCCTGCGAATAGTCAATTAAGTTTTGATCGAAGAAGGGGTGGGATATTTCAAAACCGGTACAGCATATAATCTCGTCATAATCCTTACTGCTGCCATCGGTAAAGGTCACCGTATTGCCCTCCAGTTTGGCAACATCGCTTTGGACGGTTATTTCGCCATGGCGAATAAAGTAAAAAAGCTCTGAATTAGAAGTAGGGTGTGTACCCCCAAAGTGGTGATCCGGCTCTTGCATACCGTAGCGCCAATTCTTTCCATTGTACATTTTTACCAGTGCTTCCAAGCCTATGCGGCGTACAGTCCAAGGTACAAAACCCAAAAAGCGATCGATCTGGTTGTGTAGGTAATCGGTGGGTAAGCCAAAGAAAAATTTGGGTACTACCCAGTAGCCACGACGCATACTAATATCTGAGTGGTGGCTGATACGCGCTGTTTCTACGGCAATATCACAGGCAGAATTGCCTCCGCCGATGACCAGTACACGTTTGTCTTTATAGCCATCGGCGCGTTTGAAGTCGTGTGAGTGGGTGATTTTTCCGCTGAACTGGTTGCGCGGATCTTCGCTGTTGGCCCACTCTGGGTAGCGTGGTTTCCAGTGATGACCATTGCACACCACGAGCCAGTCAAATTGCTGAGTAGATTGTTGACCATCTTTATTGGTGGTTACGGACCAAGTGTTGTCAGCATTTTTTTCACAGTGTTCGACCATCGTGCCAAATTCAATATAGTCGTATAGACCAAAATGCTTAGCATAACCTTGAAAGTAGCCGGCAAGATGCTTATGTCCTGGGTAGTCAGGAAATTCTTCCGGAATAGGGTAGTCATCGTATTGGGAAAAATTTTTAGAGCTAATTAAATGGGTCGTCTCAAACACACTGGAGTGCCCTGATTCGGCTTCAAATACCCAGTTTCCTCCCACTTCCGAGCCACGGTCATAGATGACCATATTGGTGTAGCCCTTATCTAAAATGTTCTTAGCAGCAGTGATGCCTGATGGGCCAGAACCTATGACGCAAACTCTATCTTCTCTATTCATGTGATGCTCTTATGATTTAATTATTGAGGATTTACTCATTTTTATCTTGCCTTGTTGGGCGGGTCAATATAAAAATGAGGTTTCCCTCAAGTTTGTCGTTAATTCATAGTTTTAGAGCTTATAATTTTGTATTGATGGCTTTAGGCTGTGAGTCAAATAAATGAAAGGAAAAACATGTCTGAAACATTAGTGTGTATCCATGGTATGTGGAGCAAGCCCAGTGTCTGGGAGGGCTTTAAACAGCAGATGCAAGACCAAGGCCATACAGTGCATTGCCCTGCGTTGCCTTTCCATGACAGCTTGGAGACCCAGCAAGGCATAGCCATTGGCGAGATAAGCTTGCAGAATTACATCGACTTTGTGGTGGCGTTTGTTCAGGCCTTGGATACCCCCGTGACCTTGGTGGGTCACTCGATGGGCGGTATGATTGTACAAAGTGTCGCGCAACAGCTAAGTCTTAAAAACCTGATATTGCTGAATCCTGCGGCCCCTGCGGGGGTGTTTGCCTTTCGACCCTCGGTGTTGCGTTTGTTTTTCTTTCATCTGACTAAGTGGGGTTTTTGGCGTAAGCCGATTCAGCTGAGTTGGAAAGAGGCGCGCTGGGGTGTTTTCAATCATGTGCCAGAAGAGGATGCTCGTCGGCATTACGCAGATCAATTGCCTGAGTCTGGCCGTGCAGCTGCGGAAATTGCCTTTTGGTTTCTTGATAGGCAGCGCACAACTGCTGTTGATTTTGATCAAGTACAGTGTCCCGTTTTAGTGATTGGCGCGGAGCATGATCGCATTGTTCCCGCTTCAGTATGCCGTTCAGTCGCGAGGCGCTATGCCAATGCCCGTTATCAGGAGATAAAAGGGTCTGGCCACTGGACTCTTGAGGGGGCGCCATTACAACAAATTATTCCATTAAGCGTTAACGCAATGAGTGAAGCATGCCAGAAATAAAAAAAATCCCCGCACCTTGGTCCTTAAAAGGCTATGGCTATATTGTCATGTTTAAAGCAGAACCGCAGTGGTTGTTAGAAAATGGTTTTATCGATGCGGATATGCTCGAGCGCTATGTGCCAAGTATTGGTTCGGCGATGGTGGTGAACTATGAGAGTAGTAGTGCAGGGCCTTACGGAGAGTTACTGTTTATTCCGGGTAAGTTTAGTTTCCCCAGCGGTGAGCGCTACTCTATTAGTAAAATCTATGTATCAAGCATGGAAAGCGTGACCAATGGACAAGATAACTGGGGAATCCCAAAGGAGTTGGCCGAGTTTGATTTTACCGCGCAGACTGCTTCTCAGGAGCATATCCGCATTACCTTACCTGATGGCGGGGATCTCATTGCCGATATTCACTTGAGCCATAAATCTTGGGGCGTGCCCGTGACTACGGCCTTACTACCGGAGAAATTCAGAACCGTCGCCCAGTACTGGGAGGATCAGTTGTTTTATACCGCACCTTCGGCGAAGTCGAAGATCAAATTTGCTAAATTAAAACAGGGTGAGTTTAACCAAGGGCTATTCCCTGATCTAAATGGTGTAAAAATTCTATCGGTATTAAAAGCTGAGGCAATGCAAATGCAGTTCCCATTGCCCCAGGTGGAAGCTAGCTAAGCCAGATTTTAATTTGCTCATAGGCCAAGGGGTGGTTTTGCAAAGCGATATGATTAACACCACCGAGTAGTTTGTAGCGATCATCACAATAAGGCACGCGCAGCTCTTCTGCGTGGTGATCTCCCGTAGAGCTTTTAACCGGAACAAGAATATCTCCCAGTATATGGGCTACTGGATGTTGCGTATCTTTGCTAAGACTTGAGCCAATAAAGCTGTATTTAACATGCTTCAGCTGCTGGGCGATCGTGCGTTTATTGCCTTCTAGTGAGTCTTGATCCTGTGTGTCCCAGTCTTCATCGGTAACATATCCGTAGCGCAAATCCTTGATGCCGATGCTGCGCTGCTTGATGATTTTTGCAATGGGTTGGGTAAAAGATACCTGTTCTAGCAGAGCAGTACCCAGGTGCGCGACTTGCTCTAGGGGGGCGCCTAAGTGAGGTGAACCTAGGCAAATAACCTGACTCAGTTGGGTGTGCCAAAGGGTGTGACTACTGGCTGTGAAGTGGTTGGCGCTGCGGGCAATTAAGCCGCCCATACTATGGCCGATAATGACAATGTCTTTTACATCAATGGGATAGTTTTGTACTAATTCTTCAATCAGCAGGTCGAGGTCGTGACCGTTGTGAGAAATATGCCGCCCAGAATTGTAGCGAACATAAAATGGCGTATAACCTAACTCTTGCTGTAGTAGCTGACCAAAATCCTGTGACTTGCCCCAATGTTGCTGTGAATAGCTGCGCCAAGCGCTTTCATTGACACACAAGCCATGTACCATAATGCAGATTTTTTCACTGAGCTTAGGAAACTGTTTTTGCAGGCTATCCGCATCTAATTCCACGGGTTCATTTTGGTGATAAAAGCCCATGCTTAATGAGAGTGAATTGTGTGTGGTCTCTAAGTGATCCCCAATCGCCCCATTAATGGCACTGTTTATGGCCGCACCAATGACAGTATCTGTACCTGCGGCTTTAACGGCAGGGGGAAGGTCCTGCTCACTTTCTAAGCGTATTGCATTGCGCAAGACCAGGTGTCCGGCCTTTCGCAAAGCCTGATAAATACCGCTACTGATACTGTTTTGAACATTCTCTAAAGGTGCCGTGACCATGTTCAATAAAGGGATGTGGTTAAGGGTCTTATAGGGACGCTCAGTGATGCTGTTGTGCAGCTCCTCTATGCGTTGGGTGCCCTTGTCAATGCCTTCATCTAAAAGGCGCAATCCGCCGTTTAGGGGAGAGTCTGTGTGGCGCTTTGATGTTTGATTTTGCATGTGATTGTCTGTTTTTATATTCATAGTGTACATTTGTACACATTAAAATTAGAAGCTGCACTCTAATTTGTGAAAATAATATAGATTGACCTGTAAGTGGTGCTTCCATAATGCGATATAAATCCTCACAATGACACCTATCAACTAAGGGTTTAGGGTTATGTTGCATCGCATTTGGCTGGGCTTTTTTGTATTTGCCTTCATTTCAGCATGCTATCAATGGCTGGGCTTGGGTAATGCGGATATCTTCCAGCAGATGGTTAAGGCCAGCTTTGATATGGCCAGCTTATCCGTAGAGCTGAGTATTGGCTTAATCGGTGTGTTGAGTTTTTGGTTGGGTGTCGTCAAAGTTGGTGAAGCCAGTGGCCTAATTGCTAAGCTAGCGGATTTATTCTCTCCCTTGTTTACTCGTTTAATGCCCGAAGTGCCGAAGGGGCATCCGGCTATCTCATCAGTAACGCTGAACTTATCGGCTAATGTTTTGGGTTTAGATAATGCAGCCACTCCTTTGGGCCTTAAAGCAATGCAAGACTTGCAAAGCCTAAACCCCAAGCCTGATACTGCGAGTAATGCGCAAATACTGTTCCTCGTCTTGAACACGTCCTCGGTGACACTATTCCCCATCACCGTTTTACTGTATCGCGCTCAGCAAGGTGCTGCGGATGCCGCTGCGGTGTTTATCCCTATTTTGATTGCCACCAGCTGCTCTAGCTTGGCGGGCTTGCTTGCGGTCAGTGTTGCGCAAAAAATTAATTGGCGCGACGGGGTGTTGCTGGCTTATATGGGCTTGGCTTTTGCGGCCTTAATGTCGATGATTGCTTACTTCTCAACCTTGGGTATGAATCAGCTACAAAGCCAGTCTAGCTTGATGAGCAACTTTTTGATTTTTGCCTTGATACTGATGTTTTTGTTAGTCGCCCATGTAAAAAAGGTGAATACCTATGAGACCTTTATCAGCGGTGCGAAACAGGGTTTTAAAACAGCAATAGACATCATTCCCTTTTTACTGGCTATGTTAGTAGCGGTCGGTGTTTTTCGAGCCAGTGGTGCATTGGATCTATTAATGGGCGGCGTACGCAGCGTGGTTGATCTTGTCGGCTGGGATAGCCGCTGGGTAGACGCATTGCCCACGGCCTTAATGAAACCACTCAGTGGTTCGGGAGCTAGGGCGATGATGTTAGAGACCATGAATACCTATGGTGTGGACTCTTTCCAGGCCTTGTTGGCAGCAACGATCCAAGGCTCTACGGAGACGACCTTCTATGTGCTGGCGGTGTATTTTGGCTCGGTGGGGATTAGACATACTCGCTATGCGCTGAGCTGCGGTTTGATTGCTGACTTTGCGGGGATTGCAGCGGCGATTGGGGTGGCTTATTGGTTTTATGGGTAGGTGGGTTGGGCCCCTAGTTATTAAAAGTTCAAATACCTGAAAACAGCGACATGGTGTCGCATTGCCCGGAAACATTATTTTGGTGAAATTGATAAGTGTATTGATAATACTGTAGATTTCTATTTTTAATAAACTAAGCTACAGAAAACAACGACAAAATGTATATGCGGGGCATGGTGTCGTTGAATAAGCTGTTATATACCCACAAATAAACCAGTAAATGAATAAATTTAAAAAATACGTTTCTTTATATATTCGCTCTATTCCTTTCTTGTTAGTAGGTGGAGCTGGTGTAGGGTTTATAGTTGGCTGGCTGGTGTACTGGGCATTAGGCTTTATTGACTACCTCTACCCGTCAGGGAATACGAATCAAAGTGAAGTTGTCATATACATATTCATATGGAGCTCCATAGCTTTTACGCTCCTCTATGGTTTGCACTTCCCATATGTTGAAGTTTATAAAGAAGAAGAGTGGAAAGAAATGCAAATAGCAGCTTTAAAGTACTCTTTAAAAGATATTGAGGATGAGGAATAAGCTTTGTATATAACCAGTGCCAGCACAAACGCTCCACTTCGTTGCGCTGGACAGCCAAAGCGCGGCACCTTTTGTGTCGGCTGCGCCACTTTACACAAAACGCAAAACACTTTGTCTGCCTGTGCCGCAGGCGTTAGGTTTACATGACTGTTGAGCTTTCTTAAACATACATCGTTCCTCATAGTGTCTTCGGTTATTCTTATTGGCACAATCTTAATTAATTTTTGTGTTGGTATATTCTTACTTTTACCCGCATTTATGGCAGCAGGGTTAAAATGTTCAAGTGGAAATGAAATTAGCTTCCTATGTTTTATTTCAAACAAAACCGGTATCTTTTCATTGCTCTTACTAGCTTCCTGCTTAGCTCTTTATATTGCAGTAAACAACCTATTACTAAATAAGTTCCTGCCCAAAGAAGTTAATTCTGTTTTATCGCTACCACTTTTTCCTATAGGTATACTTTGTACAATAACAGGCTTATTCTCTTTCTATGCATCAGGTGCTCAAATTTTCCTAAGTATGCCAAACTTATTATCGGGAGTTATTTGCTTTTTATATGTTGTGCTTCAATATAAAACCTAACAAGAACCAAAACTTACGCCTTCGGCTCGGACGCGGTAAACCGCGCCCGTTT
>CAZBWS010000086.1:4739-8323 GCA_964495705.1 uncultured Gammaproteobacteria bacterium | reverse complement strand
AAACATTTTTACCACCTCTTGTTGAGTAGCTTTTATAGCAATACTGTTGTGAAGAAAATGTAGGGTGGGAGCGAGTAAAGCACTCACCCGTGGTTTATAAGTCATTAAGAACTAGGCCATAGTTTGGTGTCGGAATAAAACTGTGACCAAGCAAACCAAAAAGCTTGATGTGTACCTAGGTCCTTACCTTGGTTGTCAACTGCACGTACACCTCCACCGTCTAGGATCACCTTAACACCCTCAACTTCTACGACATCTCCTGCATTTAAAGCCGCGATTAAACTGGGGACATGGAAAGCAATTGCGGTGCCTTTAGGGTTAATGACGCCGAGTACATCTTCTTGTACCGCTAGGCGTGGATCGACATTACCGATGGGAAAAATAGGCCCATTGGCATCTCGGCCATTGCGAAAGTCAAAATCTCGCCCTAAAGCCAGCCTTTCCACCAATACGGTGGTTGTTGGGTGTGCTTTTTTCCACTCCCCCCAGCTCGTGGTAACAACACTGGCTTGTTTTAACTGCAAACCCTTCTGAGCCAATGGACCGGTGAGCGCTGTGCCTAAAAAAGTGTCCAAGACAGACTGTGTCACTAAGTCATACATGACCTTATTGGAGCGCACCAATAAACCCGATGTTCGCAGTATTGGACGTTCGATACCTTCAGGTAGCTGGTCAGTGAACCACGCTTGAGCCGAGCCACACAGGGTGCAATAAGGGATACCGAGGCTGCGCCCGCCCAGTGTGTCATTGACCATTTCTCGCACTTCCATAATTTGTCGAGGATACGCGCGGTGTTCACCATTGACTGAGACACCAAACACCGTAGCACTATCACTTAACCAAGCAGCCCCCTGAATATCACTTACCTCAGGGTTGTCTGCAGCCGGAATGCAATTGCACGATTGCTCGGTCTTATCGTGGCCTCGGGCATCAATGCCGACGCCGCCCCAAGAGACATGACGCCAATCCACATCACCTGTAGAGAACAATGGCTCCCACGCCGGCACGACACGAGTGTAAATCTGGCGTTTATAGCTTAAGTAACCCGGTGGGGCGGGAATATCCCAAGCCATCAACTGGTTCACTGCTTTACCCCAGGCATCAAAGCCTTGCTGCTGCTGTCCTAACAAGGTGCTCAGCAGCTGTGTAAGTTGTGTGTTGAACTGTCGGCTAGAAGGAAAACGCATCAAGTCGGTTACGATCCAGGCAAGACGAACATCTTGGGTCGCGGAGATTGTAGCGAGCGCTTTATTGACTTTTTTTCTATCCTTGAGCTTGCCCACGAGTACCTCAAGGGCCTCTTGCACAGACTTAGTTAAGACTTGGTCACTGACGGAAGGGGGAGTGCCAAAATCAAGCCTCTGCCCCGGAGGGGGAGGTGTTCGCGCCACCGCAGTTTTGGCCGAAACATTCGGCTCTGCAACGGCCAGTGAGCTATAACTCATTACTGCCAAGATCATGGTCAGGGGTATTAAAACGAATTTCATTATGCCATCTACTTACGCTTGAGCGTTTAAGGTATTAACCCGTACGACCATGCTTAAGCAAATGAAGTTCCCGCCATGAATAGCGAGATAAATCATTATCTCGCTATTGGGTAGTCTAGCGCTTTTCAGTTTGTCGAGTTGATAAGTTTTGAGCGGCATTAACTGACAATGCATGCTTGAATTTAGCCGCCTCTTTGTCTACTTTCTCTGCCGAGAAAATAGGCACCGAACATGCGCGCTCACTGCACATATACAATGCAGGCTTACCGAGATCTGGGTAGCGACCTGGCAACTCATAATGTAGAACTTTGCGTGGTTCAGGAACAACACGAGAAGCATCAAATAAAGCCTTTGCTTGGTCGCTATAACCATTTGCAACAACCGAAAATTCAACATAACCACTGGTTAAAATTTCAAAAGCCACAGCCAAATTACCGACGATGCGACCTTCTCTTCGCAGCATGGAAGGTACAGACACGGCTCGAAGCGCTTGCTCTGCCGCTTGCTTATAATCGTCATTTTTAACATAGACTCCCAGCTGATAGAAGAAACGTGCTGCAACACCATTATCCTCTAAGGGTTTGCGCGGTGGGGCTGCCTTCAGTGTCCCCTTCTCTAGGGGCGCCCCGTAAAAACCGCCCAATTTTTTATCTTCCAATTTCGCCTGCATGCTCTGCGCAATTTGCAGCGCGTGCGTGCGCCACTTCACTTGTCCGGTGGCTCTTAGCAAGGCAAGCAAGGCATTGCCAAACTGCCCTTGGGCTCGCAGATACGGCTTTTGCTCGATAGATAATTTATGAATGCGTTCATCACCACTCAATTTATCGTCCTGTGTCACTAACACCATCCACCCTTCTGGGTGTTGACGCTGCTTAATTAACTGCGTTGCAATTGTCACGGCGGTATCTAAGTATTTTTTGTTATTACTCACTTCGTATAAATTGACATACGCGCTAATCAAGCGTGCATTCAAGTCGGTATAAATGCTGTGATCAACAGGAGGGATACCTAATTCACGGCGCTTCGCGTCATCCAGACTAAAGTAATCCAAGGGGTTCATACCTCGAGGCAAACGCTTTGGCTGACTTTCTTGACTGGTGTAAAACAAGCCCTGCTCATTGCGCATCCAATTGTTCATATAACGATCGACTTCAGCCGCGGCTTTTAAAAACACATCATCAGCTGTCATCTTATACGCCCAGGCGTAAGTCAATAGAGCGCTGGCCTGTGCACCAGTGCGCTTCTCAGGAATAGGCTTACCCCAGCCATCAAATCCAGCAGCATAAAACCCGCCCCATACTGAGTCCTGCCTTTGGGTCATGCCATAGGCTGTTTTTAGCAACCGTTGTTGTGATACCGCGTCCGACTCAATATAAGAGCGAAACATCAATTGTTCAATACGCCCCACATCATCAATTTCTTTAAGCTCATCACCCCATCCGCCTAGGTTGTCATCAAAGTCTTTATCAAGGTGAGCCCTAATTTTGTCACGGATTTTTGTAAGTTCTGTCGTTTCTGGCTCAGGCGCCGCCGCATAAGGTGAAAGCTCATCTTCCTCCAGCGCGTTATTCGCTTTTTGTTCAATCAGCTTATTTAATACGGGCATAAAATTACGCGGACGGTAATTGCCTCTTAAGGCTAATACTTGCGTGCCATCAGGCTTCATAAAGATGGTTGCAGGCCAAGCCCAATCTGAGTATCGCTCGCCCAAGTCTGGGCGGGCATTGGCGTCTACTTGAATAGTAACAAAGTGCTCATTGACCACTTTGTACACTTCTGGGATTTGGTAGGTACCCTCCTCCATCCATTGGCAAGCAAAGCACACCTCAATACCTACATTCACTAGGATCATTTTGTCTTCTTTGAGCGCCTGTTCAAACGCTTCGGGCGCCCAATCTTTCCAAGGGATTTTCGATTCACTCGCGTTAAGATCCTTACTTAACGCAGCATAAGCAGTAGGCGTCAATAAATACGCCAAAACCAATACGAGAACAATATTCAGCTTTTTCATCTCTTATCTCTCAATTTTACTTCAAATTGTACTTTGAGAGCTTAATATAGCCCATAAATCTATCTATCGATAGGTTTATTTAAATT
>CAZBWS010000086.1:0-4639 GCA_964495705.1 uncultured Gammaproteobacteria bacterium | reverse complement strand
ATAAAATACAGCATCTTTTTCATCATATCTCACCTAAATCATGTTGTTTAATACAACACTGTTAATAACACAAAGTATCTAAAGCAATTAAAATGCCAACTGCATTACTGATAAATTGGCTAGTAAACATTAGGCCATGACAAGGTGTACATTAGCAGCGCACTATTCAAGTGCAAAACAAACTCGACTGAACCAACGGAGAACAACAAAGGTTTTATATTGAAGTAAGCCTTCATCCAAACTGGAAAATAACTGATATATTTCTCTTGCTTGGCTGGTATGCTTTGCAAACATCTATTCAATTTCACCTGAGCCAACGATGAAAAAATTAATTGCCATGCTGCTGCCCATACTATTAATCACTGCCTGTGCTGGCAGCATTGTAAAACCCCTCGCACCTGAGGTGAGCTTTGCAGGTTTGAGTGTTAAGAAAGCGAGTTTATTTTCACAAACCTTCGAAGTAATGCTTAATGTCGACAACCCTAATAGCTTCGATGCTGCTATTGATTATTTAGAATATGAACTGTACTTAAATGAAGTAAAAGTAGGCAGTGGAAGCCAGCAAGACGATTATACCTTGGCAGCCAAAAATCGGTCTCAAATCCCCTTGGAATTCAGTACTAACATTCTCAACTTATTATCATCGCTCAACAAAGCTAGCCGTCAAAACAATAAGCCTAAATACCGCGTCATTGGAAAGGTGAAAATAAAAAAATGGCCTGGCAGTCACGCTTTTGACCGCAGCGGTGAGCTGGACTTAACTAAAATCATGTCTCAAGTCATGGGAAAGTAATAGCGTTTCACGCCGCCTTTGTATATCTCCGCTATGATCTGAGGAGTATTTACTACCGAAAAAACCAGGAGGACTCTAAGCTATCCGCATAGCCAAGCCGAGCAAAGACTCTTCGAACGAGTCACTACTGTGCCCCGCTAAAGTAATAATCTCGATACGGCTTTCAACGGCCTCTAACAAGGGGATCTCAGACAGAGCATCGTCACTCATATTGTAACCACGCACACCCTTATCAGTTATAAAAACACCCTTAATACGCTGCATCGGTGTGGCTGCAATAAGTTGATAAAGCGACTGCTGCTCAAATACAAAACCCTCTTGAAAGCGCCAGCCCCTAGTTTCGAAACCGTCTTGCTTGCGTGTATAACTCATATAACCACAGCTAGGAAAATCATCTTCCAACATAGCAGATAGATCAACAGAAGGCATGCCCACTGAGCCTGTCGTAGTTACACCTTTACAACTGGCACTGCCTTCCAAACAATCAATAGAGAGCTGCCCCATCGTCACACTGTATAGCGGCTGCTCTTGCCAATCTTGTTGTTGCAAAAAACAAGTCAGCGCGGCCAATTCACCTGCTTTATATTCGTCACTTTTATTCGCGACGATAACATCAGCTACTTCCAGTTGTTGCATGAAAATTGGGTGCTCGATATAGCGTGGGTCGCCTATCTTTCTAGCGTCTACCAAGGTAATGGTATTTTGAATATTTAACACTGGCTGGTAATGCTCAGCGGCTAATACCTGCAATACCTCTTTGGGATGCCCCAAACCCGTTGGCTCTATTAATAAGCGATCTGGTCGCGCTTGTTTAAGCAACACATTCAAAGCAACCTGCATAGGTAAGCCTGCGGCACAGCACATGCAGCCCCCTGGTACTTCTTTAATAAACACCCCGTCACGGTTAGATTCCGCCCCAGCCAGTAATGCGCCGTCAATCCCCACTTCGCCAAACTCATTAACCAGTACGGCCCAGCGCTCATCGCGGGGCTTTGATTTCAGTAAATGCAGAATAGCGGTGGTTTTTCCTACGCCGAGGAAGCCAGTGATGATATTGGTGGGTGTCGAGCTGATTAAATCAGGCATTAAATGGCTGTAATATTAAAGGCAGGACCTTAATGGCATCCATCCTGCTGGCATTCACTTTTCTTACAGCGCTTATAGTTTTGTATATGCCCAAAAACTAAACAGGCTGCTCCCAATACGGTGAGTGCCTTCTCACCTAACTCACCAAGTAGATCATGTCCCAACAGCACTGCAGACAACAGTAACCCTAGGCCCAGCAAGCCCGAAGTCGCCACGAGACGACTACGATGTTTGCGGCAACCTAACGTCATCGCCAGTACGCTCACGGGAACGACAAACAATAATAACATTTGATGAAAAGACTCATCTGCCAAAGAGAGTGTTGCAATAGAGGGCATTAAGACAAGTGCTAAGGGCAGCACCAAGCAATGCAGTGCGCAGGCAATGGACAACACAACGGCTGTTTTATCGGCGGAGACTTGTAGCTTATTCATCGACAGAATTTGATAATCATTTAAAATGATATGTTATAACATATTAATGAAGAATGACAGCTATCTACATGCTCTTATTCATGCTGCTATAGACGAATGATGTGACTGTAGCCACTCGATTAAAACAGGGTTAACTATTTCAGGGATTTCCTGATGCAAGAAATGCCCTGCCCCAGCAAAGGACTGAAACTCAAGCCCTCCGCTAAAGTACTGATCTTTAATCGCTTTGCTATACAGGGAAATATCCATACAACCATCATTTTCACCCGCTAAAACCAAGGTCGGCGTGACAATAGATTGTGTTAATAAGCGATCAACTCGCCCGCAGAGCACATCCCTTAACAGGCAACGATAATAAGACAAGGCAGCAATCACTACACCTGGTTGGCGAAAAGTGTTTTTCACACTCTCCAAACTCGACGCGGGAAAACCTGGTGACCACCTATTCCACAAGCCCTGCATCAAGGCAAAATCACGCCGAGTGTATAGCCACTCGGCAACACCCCTAAGCTGAAACAAAGCGATATAAGCAGAGTTCTTATATTGTTTAGGGGTTCTATAAAAAACACGCTGCAACTCATTCAAGGGCGGTATAGCCATAGTCGTTAATGACAGTAAGTGATTACCATATTGTGCGGCGTAGATATAGGCGGTTAAAGCCCCCCAGTCATGGCCGATAAGATGAAAGTGATCGAGCTTAAGCTGTACACGCCATGCCTCTAAGTCGCCTGAGAGAGCGAGCAAGGAGTAATTTTTATCTTTAGGGATGCTGGACGGTTCATAGCCGCGCATCACTGGTATGATGCAACGAAAGCCCGCCTCTACTAAAGCGTCAAGCTGCAGATCAAAAGAGTGATTATTATCGGGAAAGCCATGCAGGAAAAATACGACGGGGCCATCCCCTCTCTGAATCGCATGATGGATACCCGCCTTACTATGTAATTGAATATTCACAGCCTATCCGCACCAGTAAATGACTAGCTCTTTTTATGCTCATTCAGCTGTGCTCGCATCGCATCGGGTATAGGCATTGACCTTTCATTACTATAATCAAAGTACACCATAATGGATAAACCCTTCGCAACGAGCTTTCCATCCTGCCAAGCCTCTTGCTCTACATGGCATGAAGAGGTGCCCAGCTTAGCAATATAGCTACGTACTTCTACCGTCTTGCCTAGATAAGTTTGTGCTAGCAAATCCAATTCTACTCTAGCCAAAA
Organism: uncultured Gammaproteobacteria bacterium; assembly: GCA_964495705.1. Classification (GTDB taxonomy): domain Bacteria; phylum Pseudomonadota; class Gammaproteobacteria; order HTCC5015; family HTCC5015; genus CAZBWS01. Next base: position 1,107 of record CAZBWS010000086.1, on the reverse strand, counting down.
TCAAAGGCCAGCTTGGCAAATCCTGAGAAGGGTGAAAAATCTTAAATATCGGTGCGCGTGCCGCTTCAAACCATACGGGAAATGCCGTATTGCTGATGTGGCCTAAGGCATCGGTGTCGCTGAAGCGAGGTTCTATATTCAATAAAAACATAGTCCTGATATTAACCTACACCCACTGAACTACAATAGAGACCTAGACGATAAGTGCGCCACAAACTGTGATGACAAACTTCACATGATTTTGACAAGGCTTATGCCAAAATAATGTATGTCTAAAAATAAAACCATATTACTCACAGGCGGCACGGGGTTTATAGGCTCAGCCTTATGCCAACAGTTAATAAAGCAAGGTTATGCCGTTTTCATACTCAGCCGCACAGCCTCGCAGAGAAACAACACGAAAGCTGTCCACTATATTAGTTCGCTAGAAGAATTGAATGGCACTCACATAGAATCTGTAATCAATCTTGCCGGTGAACCTTTAGCGGTTAAGCGCTGGAATGCTGAGCGCAAAGCGGCGTTCATAAAAAGCCGTTTGGACATGACTGCACAATTATTTGAATACTTCGCACAACAAAATAAAGCACCTCAAAGCATTATTTCAGGGTCAGCGATTGGTTATTACGGTGCCTGCAAAGACCAACAACTGAATGAAAGCAGCCCCGCAGGTGATGGCTTTGCAGCTGATCTCTGCCAACAGTGGGAAACGCAAGCCGCTGCTTTTGAACAGCTGGGCACTCGCCTATGTATTGTACGTATAGGCGTGGTACTGGGCCCTGACGGTGGCCCCTTTGCAGAAATGCGACGCTCCTTTGACCTTAAAGTGGCGTCTCGTTTAGGACATGGCCAACAATGGCTATCTTGGATTCACTTGGACGACATGGTCAATAGCTTGTTATTTTTACTGCAAAACAACGCAGCAGAAGGGGTATTTAATTGCACCGCGCCTGAGCCTGTCACTAATGCCGACTTTACTGCGGCTATGCAAAAAGCGACAGGCGCGTTTATCAACATCCCACTACCCGCCTTCGCCATGCGCGCAATTGTTGGTGAAATGGCAGATGAAATTCTACTTGTTGGACAGCGTGTAATTCCCCTGCAGCTACT
>CAZBWS010000085.1:4776-8894 GCA_964495705.1 uncultured Gammaproteobacteria bacterium | reverse complement strand
CCTTAGCCAACTCCCCACGCATCTGGTCAATCACAACCTTGTAATCATCGGTATTGAAAATAGCAGAACCCGCCACAAAAGTATCCGCACCCGCCTCAGCAATTTCACGGATATTATTCACTTTAACACCACCATCAATTTCTAAGCGAATATCGCGACCGGAGTCGTCGATCAGCTTGCGTACTTCGCGCAACTTGTCCAATGTGCCAGGAATAAAGCTCTGCCCGCCATAGCCTGGGTTGACCGACATCAGCAGAATCATGTCGACCTTATCCATGACATACTTCAGGCAGTCAAGCGGTGTCGCAGGATTGAATACCAAACCCGCCTTACAGCCACAATCTTTAATCAGCTGCAGGCTGCGATCCACGTGGTCTGAGCCCTCAGGGTGAAAAGTGATGTAGTCTGCCCCCGCTTTGGCAAAATCGGGAATAATGCGATCTACGGGGCGCACCATCAGGTGTGCATCAATTTCTGCGGTAATGCCGTAGTCACGCAAAGCTTGGCAAATTGCAGGGCCGAAGGTCAGGTTGGGCACATAGTGATTATCCATAACATCGAAGTGCACGATATCTGCACCCGCAGCAATGACCTTGTCCACATCCTCCCCCAAACGAGCGAGGTCCGCAGAAAGAATAGAGGGGGCAATTTTATAGGGCTGTTTCATGGTCGCTTCGCTATATATAAGTATGTGGGGATTATAAGCCACAGCGCGGCGAAGCACACGGAGCTTTTGCTGTATAATTGTTTGTTCAAACCACAAACAAGTAAGCCCCATGCAATATCTAGTTCGCCTATTCCCCGAAATCATTATTAAAAGCAAGCCCGTGCGCGCTGAAATGACTCGCCAATTAGCGGGTAATTTGAAGAAGATCTTTGCACGATACAACTGCAAGGTAAGCGTACAGACTCAATGGGATAATTTGCGTATTAATTTCGCCGACGAGAGCCTTGAAGAACAAGTCATCGACATCTTGCTGCATACCCCCGGCATTAGCAATTTCACGCGCATTCAAGAGTATGTGTTTACCGACATGCACGACATCTATGAAAAAACCGCTGCCTCATGGGGCAACCGCTTAGCGGGAAAAACCTTTGTGGTTCGCTGTAAACGCGTGGGCAAGCATGAATTCAGCTCTACCGATGTAAGTCAATATGTCGGCGGGGGCTTAAACCAGAACTTTGACAGTGCCGGCGTTAGCTTAAAACACGCAGACCAGACTATCCGCATAGAAGTGCGTAACGACAAACTGTTTGTCATTGAAGATCGCCACGAGGGTATCGGCGGCTTTCCCTTAGGCTCTCAAGATGCGGTTATGTCCTTGATTTCAGGGGGCTTTGATTCTGCTGTATCCAGCTATATGACCATGGCACGAGGCATGAAGACGCACTACCTATTCTTCAACCTCGGCGGCAGCGACCATGAGTTAGGCGTAAAGGAAGTCGCCTATTACCTATGGGATAAATACGGCAGCAGCCACAAGGTCAAGTTCATCACCATCAACTTCGAAGAAGTTGTCGAGGAAATTCTTAGCAAGGTTTCCAACTCCCAAATGGGGGTTATTTTAAAGCGCATGTTTATGCGCGCGGCCAGTGAAGCAGCGCGAATTCACAAGGTTGAAGCCCTCGTGACTGGCGAGGCCATTGCACAGGTTTCCAGTCAAACGCTGACCAACCTCTCTATTATAGATAAGGTAACCGACACCCTAGTGTTACGCCCTCTGATCACCTCCAACAAGGGACACATTATCGACATTGCCCGCAAAATCGGTACAGAGGATTTTTCCGCATCCATACCTGAGTACTGTGGTGTTATCTCTGTAAAACCGACGACACATGCTCGCCAACATAAGATTGATGAAGAAGAGTCTAAGTTTGATTTTGCTGTTCTAGAGCGCGCCATACAAAACAGCAAAGTATCCAGTATTGAAAAGCTAGCGGACAAAAAGCGTAACTTGGAAAAAGACGGTCCAGCAGTTGAACTACTAGCTGAGTTAGCCTCAAACAGTATTGTTGTAGATATTCGCCATCCAGATGAGGAAGAAATATCTCCGCTGCAAATAAACAACAAAATATTAAAAATTCCTTTTTATAAGCTACATAAAGAGTCTAAAAACCTCGATCCTGAGCAACATTACTTACTGTATTGCGCTAAAGGCGTGATGTCTCATCTGCATGCGCAGCACCTACGTGACGCAGGCGTAAACAATATTGATGTTTTTCGCCCCGAACTTGAACCAAAAACCTAGATAAAATCTAGCTTTCGGCCTATTTCAAGAGGCGTTACTTCGCGCCCTTGAAAGACGAGGTAAAGCGCTCGAGTTAAAAGGCACACTTAAAGTAGATTCTTCGCAAAGCCTCGCAAGTTCTTTCTGCATATGCAAAAAACCATTTTTTCCACATTTCCTGTGGATAACTTTGTGGACAAAAGTCTGAAATAGCGCTGTAAACCTTGTGAAAACTATCATTCCGTTAAACTGATCGTTTTTTAACCACCAAAATATATCTATAAATATCAAAGACTTATATAAAATTGCACCATTGATAATTGAAACACTTGTTTTTATTCGCGTTCCACGCAAGTTCCACGCGCAGATGTGTATAAGTGCATTTACAAAACCCTGAAAAAGACAGTGTTTTGTAGATTTCAAGACTTTTTTGCGCACTGCACCAATTTATTTATGTCGCTGTTCGGTATGTATTGCCGCACAGGCGGAGTAAGCCCGCGATCAAGATGAGCAATGCATTGTAAGGCTGTCGCCAGAGATGAGGTCTGCCATCAAATTTGCCTGCATAAGCAGCAGTGCACATGCTAAAATCCCGCTCCCACATGAAATACCCTGCGTTGTAGGTAGTAAGATGAAAGAACAGCTAGAAAGCCTGATTGCCCAAACCCTAGAATCTCTGAAGCAGCAAGGTATCTTGCCCGCGGAAGTGGAGCCGCGTGTTCAGGTAACCCGCACCAAGGACGAGAGCCACGGCGACTTCGCCAGCAACATCGCCATGATGCTAGCTAAGCCCTGTGGCAAAAGCCCGCGCGAGGTGGCTCAGCTGTTTGTTGATAGCTTGCCGGAAAACACCGATATCGTGAAAACCGATATCGCCGGCCCAGGCTTTATTAACTTCTTTATGAATAAGGCCAGCACCAGCGCTATCGTCAGTCGCATTCTGCAAGAAGGTAAAGCTTTTGGTCGCAGCCAAATTGGCTCAGGACAAAAGGTATTGATTGAGTTTGTCTCTGCCAACCCCACTGGTCCTCTGCACGTCGGCCACGGTCGCGGCGCTGCCTACGGATCGGTACTGTCAGACTTGCTGGAGGCCGCTGGCTTTGACGTTACCCGCGAGTACTACGTCAACGATGCCGGCCGCCAAATGAACATCCTAGCGGCCTCGGTGTGGCTGCGCTACCTAGAAGCCTGTGGCGAGAACCTACCCTTCCCTACCAATGGCTACAAAGGTGAGTACATTCACGATATCGCCGCCGAGTTAAAGAACGACCACGGCACAAAATTTCTACACGCCGCTGCCGCTGTATTAGATGAGCTTCCTGAAGACGAAGTGGGAGGTAACGAAAGCGGTGACAAAGAAAAGTATATTGATGCCATCATTGAACGCAGCCAAGCATTGCTAGGCTCTGTAGATTTTAGAACCGTATTTGATGCGGGTTTGAACTCAATTGTTGCTGATATCAAACAAGACTTAGGTGAGTTTCAAGTCAACTTCCAGAACTGGTTCTCAGAGCGTTCATTGGTTGAAAGCGGCGCTATCGACCATGCTGTTAAAACACTGAAAGATAACGGTACGCTCTATGAAAAAGACGGTGCTTTATGGTTCAAGACTACCGATTACGGCGACGATAAAGACCGCGTTGTAATCCGAGATAACGGCGTGGCCACCTACTTCGCCTCCGACATCGCCTATCATCACCAGAAGCTAGAGCGCGGTTTTGATCGCATCATCGACATCTTCGGCGCAGACCACCACGGCTACGAAGCACGTGTTCGCGCTTCGATTAAAGCTTTAGGCGGCGACAATGACAAGTTTGAAATTTTCTTTGTGCAATTTGCCAATTTATTCCGCGGCAAGGAAAAAATATCCATGTCGACGCGCTCTGGCGA
>CAZBWS010000085.1:0-4676 GCA_964495705.1 uncultured Gammaproteobacteria bacterium | reverse complement strand
CTAAGCTTTTCAGTCAGCTCTGCCACTTTGTCGATGTACATTTGCATAGCGTCATCCTGAGATGTGCCTTTTAGCTTTTCCCATGCGTCCCACTTTGCCTTGCCAATAAGGTCAAACATGCCCGGCTTTTTACCATTTACGTCGCCTTCAGAACCTTGCTTGAAGGTGGCGTACATTTCTAGCTTTAATTCGTTAGATGGTTTGAAGTCGCCTTCTGCTGTTTTCACGCTTTGCGCGGCGGCGTCGAATTGTGCTTGTAAGTCAGACATGGTCTTTCCTTTATAAATACGATTAGTAAATGAACTGTAGTGCTTTTATTGGTGCACTGCAAGATGAGTTAACTCGTCTAGCATGCGAAGAGTTAAACCCCAAACTTTATAGCCATTGTAATGGTAACAAGGCAACTTTATACCTACACCATTTTTATCCCAGCGCATGCTTTCGCGATTACCTGGGTCCGCTAAAAAGCTAAGTGGTAACCATACTACTTCGGCTACCTCGTGGTTTAACACTAACTTGGGCTGCCCCGCCAACCGAAAGACATAGGGCGACACAACCATGGGCTTCTTGGAACCATGAGCCAAAGTCATTACATCGGATAAACGCCCCATATAATTATGTTTAGGTAATTCAAGCCCGATCTCTTCCGAAGTCTCGCGTATAGCGGTACCTCTAACACTTTTATCCGCCTTTTCCTCTCGCCCACCAGGAAATGCCATATGACCTGACCAGCGATCGCCTGTACGTTCAGCCCGTTTAATTAACAATACTTCTAATTGATCGGGGTCATTTTCACACTCTCGTACAATGGCCGCCACCGAGGAGCGCACCATAAAGCGACGAAACAAGCGTGTTTTAGCACGTCGGCTGCGCAGCAAAAGCTCTAACTGTGAAATATTTTTCATATCATTGATGCTTAATTAGCTTCCCAACGGTAGTGCCCTGCACCAATATTGAGAACGCCACTACAATATAGGTCATCACTAAGATCACGTCACGTTCTGTACTTGCCGCTAATGATAAGGCCAATGCGACGGATATGCCTCCGCGCAAGCCTCCCCAGGTCATCACCTTAATCGCATTAGGAGAAAACTCTCTATTTAATTTGAATAAACTAACCGGTGTTGCCACCACGATAAAGCGAGCCAGCAAAACTAGGGGGATAGCTAATATACCCGCTAGTATAGATTGTCCGCTCAACTGTAATACCAATACCTCTAAGCCAATAAGCACAAATAGCACAGCGTTAAGGATTTCATCAATCAACTCCCAAAAACTATCCAAGTGCTCGCGAGTCGTGTCTGACATTGCCGAGGCACGGCCGTGATTCCCAATTAACAAACCTGCGATGACCATCGCGATAGGCCCAGAGAAGTGAATGGCCGTCGCTAGCGCATAGCCGCCACTCACGAGGGCAACTGTTAACAAAATTTCGACACTGTAATGATCAGTTTGTTTAAGCATCCAATAGACAATACTACCGAGGACTAAACCTAATACTGCTCCACCTAAGGCTTCTTCAACAAACAAAGCCGCAATATGATCAGGACTACCCACCTGTCCACTGGCAGCGATACCCGCTACAACAAGGAATACCACTACACCAACACCATCATTAAATAAGGATTCTCCTGCAATTTTAGTCGCTAGGGCCTTAGGTGCACCGACGGCTTTGAGTATGCCAAGAACCGCAATAGGGTCTGTCGGTGATATAAGTGAGCCAAAGACTAAGCAATAAATAAAGCTTAACTCAATACCCAACAGGGGCAGTACCAACCACATGAATAAGCCAATAATAAAGCTGGACGACACGACACCGACGCTAGCTAATACAGCGATCACCCATTTCTGCTTAGCTAAATCCTCTAAATTGACATGCAGTGCTCCTGCAAATAAGAGGTAACTCAACATACCCTGCATCAGCGTTTCATTGAAATCGATACTGCTAATGAGCTTATCCGCGTGCACTTTCAACGGCAGTCCAAAGGCATCACCGAGCAATACTAATAGTGATAACACTAAGCCTTGAGCCATCAAGCCAATTGTCATTGGTAATTTTATATACCGGTAATTGATGAAACTAAACAGCGCTGCAAGACTGATTAAGATAGCTGCGATATTGACAATGCTCATGGAAAACCCCAGTTATAATGTAGTTATATCATACCCAAAATAGCTAAAGTATGAGGAGTTATTCTAGCTTCAAGGTATAATGCCCGTCTTTGATTAAAATACGGCCCATAACATGAGCGACGCCCTTTTTGAAAGCCAGATTACTAGTCTAAAATTACTTGCCAAAGGCAAGGTCCGCGATATTTATGAAGCGGATGCTGAACATATATTAATTGTTACTACGGATCGTATTTCAGCATTTGACGTCATCCTGCCACAGCCCGTACCGGGCAAGGGCAGAACGCTAACTGAAGTGGCTAAATTTTGGTTTGAGCGCACTGTAAGCATCATCCCTAATCACTTGTCTGATAAGAACTTAACTGACTACTTAACGGCGAAAGAGATTGCTCAACTTAACGGTCGTGGCATGCTGGTTAAAAAACTTAAGCCATTACCTATCGAAGCTGTAGTACGCGGTTATATTATCGGCTCTGGCTGGAAGGACTATAAGGAGACTGGAGCCATCTGCGGTATAGAATTACCCAGGGATATGCAGCTGGCAGAGCAATTACCAGAAGTCATCTTTACCCCTGCAACCAAGGCCGATGTTGGTGACCACGACGAAAATATCGACTTCGCTCAAACGGTAGCATTGATTGGCGAAGACATGGCCAACAAGGTGCGGGACATCAGCATTCGCTTATACAGTGAAGCCGTTGAATACGCCAAGCAACGCGGCTTAATCATTGCTGATACCAAGTTTGAATTCGGGCTTACTGATGATGGCGAGCTAGTGCTGATTGACGAGGCATTAACCCCCGACTCATCTCGCTTCTGGGATGCCACGTCTTACCAGGTGGGTACTAGCCCTGCGAGCTTTGACAAGCAATATGTGCGCGACTACCTAGAGAGCTTGGACTGGGATAAGACTGCGCCAGGTCCAGAGCTTCCTGAGGAAGTACTTATCAACACGGCGGCTAAATACCAAGAAGCAGCTGATCGCTTGAAGCAGTAAGATGCAGCAAGGTATTTTCATCACGGGCACCGACACGGATGTGGGTAAGACCTGGGTGGGGAGCCAGCTAGCTGCTCATTTATTTCAACATGGCTTCGACCTTACGGTTAAAAAGCCCGTGGAGTCCGGATGTCCAAGCCGCGAAGGCCAACTGATTCCTGCGGATGCCACACAATACTTTCACGCACTTAAACAAACTCAATCACTCGAGAGTATTTGTCCCTACCGTTTCAAAGCTCCTTTAGCTCCTGTTCAAGCAGCTCGTCTAGAGCATATCCGCATTAACGCTCAGCAGTTATTAGTGGTCTGTACTGCTAAAGAAGAGGAGTATCTACTAGTAGAGGGTGCGGGTGGTTTTTACTCGCCTATGACTGAGGATGGGCTAAATGCTGATTTAGCCGCTGCGCTAAAGCTACCTGTTTTATTAGTGGCAGAAGATAAACTAGGTTGCTTGAATCACATTCTATTGACGCAACGTGCCGTAGAAGCAGCAGGCCTGTCATTAAGTGCAATCGTACTTAATCAAATAGATAAGCCTGAGGATAATTTACTGAATAATGCGGATATGCTGCGAGAACAGCTCTCGACGCCTATATTTGAGACATGTAAAGATAATTGGTTAGAGCAACTCGCCGTACATGTAACCCCATAAAAAAAGGCCGTTGAAATCGGCCTTTTTTAGACTTAGCAAAACTACTTGGCTTTACCCTGATTCGCTACTGCTTCCATCAGTGCAGCAATCTCATCAGGATCACCCAAGAATTCACGACTAATAGGCTTAAAGTCTTCATCAAGCTCATACACAATCGGAACACCTGTAGGAATATTTAAACCTAGAATAGCTTCGTCACTCATCCCATCTAGATATTTCACAAGGGCACGCAAGCTGTTGCCGTGAGCAACGATCAATGGCTTTCTGCCCAGCTTCAACGCTGGCACGATAACGTCTTGCCAGTAAGGTAGAACGCGATCAATAGTTAAAGATAAACTCTCGCTACGCGGTAGCAAGTTGCGATCCAACTCTGCGTAACGCTTGTCGTTTTCAGGTAGGCGCTCATCGCCATCTTCTAGTGCCGGCGGTGGAATATCAAAGCTGCGGCGCCAAATTTTCACCTGATCATCACCGTGCTTTGCCGCCGTTTCTGCCTTATCTAAACCTTGCAGCGCACCATAGTGACGCTCGTTCAAGCGATAGCTACGATTAACAGGTATATGCATCAAGTCCATCTGATCAAGTATCGACCACATTGTACGAATCGCACGCTTAAGAACCGATGTATAGACCACATCAAAGTCTAAGCCAGCAGCTTTTAATTGCTGACCAGCTTTCGCCGCTTCAGCTCGTCCCTGCTCGGTTAGGTCAACATCCTTCCAACCCGTAAAACGATTTTCTTTGTTCCACGTGCTTTGTCCATGGCGTACAAGTACAAGTTTATAGCTCACAACAGACTCTCTATATGAATTGAATTGGGCGGATTATACCTGTTTACAGGCATAAAAAAACGCCCAAGTTATTACAACTTGGGCGTCTCTTCAAAAATAATCCTGG
>CAZBWS010000084.1:0-9158 GCA_964495705.1 uncultured Gammaproteobacteria bacterium | reverse complement strand
CAGAAAACAAGCGTGAAATTCTAATCTTTGTTACACCTAAGATTGTTCGCGATACATTAGAATTTAACTAGCCTGTGAATCAAAGTGTTTATCTGGTCGGCCCCATGGGGGCTGGCAAGACAACTATTGGCCGACTGCTATCTCAGCAGCTCGGCCTTGATTTTTTGGACTCGGACCATGAAATCGAAGCGAGTACTGGGGTTGATATACCGACTATCTTTGAATACGAAGGTGAAGCGGGTTTTCGTGAGCGCGAAGAAAAAGCCATTGATGAATTAACCCAGCGCAGTGGACTGTTATTGGCAACGGGTGGCGGTGTTGTCAAAAACCCGAACAACCGCAACCATTTGGGCGGCAGGGGAACGGTCATCTATCTGCAAGTCTCCGTAAAAGAGCAGTTGCGCAGAACTCGCCACGACCGCAATCGCCCTTTGCTGCAAACGGCAAATCCTCGCGAACTGCTGGAAAAAATGGCTGCCGAACGTTCGCCGCTCTATGAAGAAATTGCTGATTATCGCTTTGACACAGATAATAAGACTGCTAAGCACGTCGTAAGCGAAATCATGGTGTCACTCTCAAACAAGGTTTAAAGCTTCCATTGAAAACATTGCACGTTGATCTTGGTGATCGTAGCTATCCTATTTTTATAGGCGTAGGTCTGCTGGATAAGTCTGATGTACTGCTGCCATATATTAAAGGGGGCAGTGTTTTGGTGGTCACCAATTCAACAGTTTCCCCTTTGTATTTGAACAAGGTTACACAGCACTTGGAGGGCTTTAAGTATTCGGTCATCGAATTACCCGACGGCGAAGAGCACAAAAATATCGATACGCTCAACAGTATATACACACATTTGTTGGAGCACCGCCTAGATAGGAATACCACCTTGATAGCGTTAGGCGGCGGCGTGGTAGGTGACATCACAGGCTATGCTGCAGCGAGCTATCAACGCGGCGTCAACTTCATTCAAATCCCTACGACAGTGCTATCTCAGGTTGACTCGTCTGTGGGCGGCAAAACGGCTGTTAATCACCCTCTAGGTAAAAATATGATTGGGGCATTTCATCAGCCTCAATGTGTGATTGCCGATATAGCCACTTTAGATACTTTACCGCGTCGGGAGTTAAGTGCGGGTATTGCCGAGGTCATTAAATACGGTATCTTAGGCGACGCAGAATTTTTTGAGTGGCTAGAAGACAACATCGAAGACTTGATGAGCTTGAATGCGGATAAGCTGATTTATGCTATTCAGTGCTCCTGTCAAAACAAAGCGAATATTGTTGCGCAAGATGAAAAGGAAAGTGGGCAACGCGCGCTACTTAACCTAGGCCACACCTATGGTCATGCGATAGAAACAAAGATGGGTTATGGCGAGTGGCTACATGGCGAGGCAGTGGGCGTGGGAATGGTGATGGCGGCTGAGCTGTCCGAAGCTTGCGGCTGGATTAGTCCTAGCGATCTACAACGTATAATCAAGCTCATTCAGCGTGGAGAGCTACCGATAGCCCCCCCCGAAGACATGACGGCAGATGATTTTATCGTCAATATGTCTCGAGACAAAAAAGTACTCGATGGTGTATTGCGTCTGGTGTTGATTAAATCCATTGGCAAGGCCGTGGTGACGAGTGACTACCCTAAGGACAAGCTGCTTGCTTGTCTGCCTCGCTAGCTTGGAGTTACAGTGAGCAGCTTACAACACTATAGAAACATTGCCCCCTACGCGGCTAGCGATACCGCATCCCGTGGCCGGCGCCACACAGAGTGCGGCCCTGGTTATCGCAATGAATTTCAACGCGACCGCGACCGCATCATTCATAGTTCGGCCTTTCGCCGCCTTGAGTACAAAACCCAGGTTTTTGTTAATCATGAGGGGGACCTGTTCCGCACTCGCCTTACTCATAGTTTAGAAGTTGCGCAGATCGCCCGCACCATTGCCCGCGCTTTAGGTTTGCACGAAGACCTTACTGAAGCGATTTGCCTAGCCCACGACCTAGGGCACACCCCCTTTGGTCATGCGGGCCAGGATGCCTTGAATAGTTGTATGAAGCCTTACGGGGGCTTTGAGCATAATCTGCAGTCGCTGCGCGTCGTGGATGAGCTGGAGCAGAAGTACGCGGAGTTTGACGGCCTTAACCTGTCTTTCGAAACCCGTGAGGGCATCCTCAAGCACTGCTCGCCGAATAACGCCTTACAGCTGGGCGAGCTAGGCCAACGTTTCCTGAATAAGTCGCAACCCAGCCTTGAAGGTCAGCTCGCCAACCTTGCTGACGAGGTGGCTTACAATAATCACGATGTTGATGACGGCCTGCGCTCTGGCTTTATTACCATCGAGCAGTTGCTGGAAGTCAGCTTCTTCAGAGAGCGCTATGAGATGGTGGCGAAGGATTATCCGAAGTTGTCTGCACGCCGAGTGAAATACGAAGTTGTGCGCCGTATGATAACCAGCCACGTGAATGATATTATCGGCACGACTCAAGCGAATCTGAAAAAGCACAACATCCGCAGCCCAGAAGAAGTGCGCGCACTGCCGAGCGCCATTGTTAGCTTTAGTGCCGAACTGCGCGAGCAAAATAAAGAGCTGAAACAATTCTTATTTCACAATCTCTACCGACACTATCGTGTGCAGCGCATGAGCCGCAAAGCCAAGCAGTTAATCGGCGAGCAATTTGATGCCTATATGGACGACCCTCGGTTGCTGCCGAATAAATATCAAGCTCGAGTTAAAGGCATGGAGCAAGAGTCTGGTGTGGACGGCCGTGCGCGGGCTATTGCTGATTATATTGCAGGCATGACGGACCGTTACGCCATTGCCGAGCACGACCGTTTGTTCAACCCGCATCGCATTGCCTAAAGTCAGGTTTCTAGCCTATCCGCATTTTTCGGCTGGCTAAGTTAAACTTTCAATAAATCAGATACTTAGCCTTGCTAATTTGCTGAAATCCTCTTAAACAAGTATAATGTCGCCCCTTTTGCCCGCCCTCGATGGCGAATGGCAATGGCGACAAGATCGCCAACTTATTGAATTATCAGTAGATTTTGCAAGATGCCCTTGCAGGATAAAGAGAGCAACACTATGACTGCGCAGCGTAAATTACCCACTGAAGGTCTTTATCGTCCTCAATTTGAACGCGACAACTGTGGCTTTGGCTTGATCGCACAAATGGACGACGAGCCACGTCATGCCCTTGTGACTAATGCGATTGAAGCGTTGGTGCGTATGACCCACCGTGGTGGTATTGGCGCTGATGGTAAGACTGGCGATGGCTGTGGCCTGTTGCTGAAAAAGCCTGACGCTTTTATCCGTGCACGGGCTGCAGCTCAAGATGTCACTATTGCCGAGCTATATTCAGCGGGTATGATCTTCCTAAATCAGGATGCGGCCAAAGCCGATAGCTCTCGTGCAGAGCTAGCCAAGCAGCTAGAGCGCCAAGGTTTGAGCGTTGCGGGTTGGTTGCCTGTGCCAGTTAATGCGGACGTATGTGGTACAGAAGCCCGTGCGGCGCTGCCTCAGTTTGAGCAAGTCATTGTCAATGCTCCAGAGGGCATGACTGAAGACCACTTCAACGGCATGTTGTTTACCGCTCGCCGTATCGCTGAGAAAGCGATTGAAGCGGAAGACGATACATTCTATGTGGCGTCATTGTCTTCACGTATGGTGTCCTACAAAGGTTTGGTAATGCCAGTGGACCTGCCTAAGTTGTATTTAGACTTGGCCGACGATAGCTTTAAGACCTCTATTGCGGTATTCCACCAGCGTTTCTCTACCAATACTTTCCCTCAGTGGCGCCTGTGTCAGCCGTTCCGCTTTATCGCGCACAACGGTGAAATCAACACTATTCAGGGCAACCGCAACTGGGCCAATGCCCGAGCGCACAAATTTGAAACAGCCAAGCTGCCCGATCTAGCCGAGATGCACCCGTTAGTTAACTCAACGGGTTCTGATTCATCCTCTGCGGATAACATGCTGGACGTATTAACGGCGGGCGGCATGGACATCTTCCGCGCCCTGCGTTGTTTGGTGCCACCGGCTTGGCAGAATGCGACGACGATGGACGCTGAGCTGCGTGCCTTCTACGAGTACAACTCTATGCACATGGAGCCGTGGGACGGCCCTGCAGGCATGGTGTTGTCTGATGGCCGCTATGCCATCTGCGCCCTAGACCGCAACGGTCTGCGCCCTTCACGTTACGTGATCACTAAAGACCGCGTTATCACTTGCGCCTCTGAAATTGGCGTTTGCGACTACGAGGCAGAAGATGTTGTTGAAAAAGGGCGCTTAGGCCCAGGCCAAATGATGGCGGTGGACGTTGAAACTGGCAAGTTAATGAAGACCGAGGAAATCAACGGTATCCTTAAGTCTCAACAGCCCTACGCCAAATGGTTGCAAGAAAATACGGTGCAGTTGAAAACGATCCTTGACGACCAGAAGTTATCAGACAACCCGTTAAGTAAAGAAGAGCTGGCCGTATACGAAAAACTATTCCTTGTTAGCTTTGAAGAGCGCGACCAAGTGCTGCGTATATTGGCTGAAGACGGTCAAGAGGCGATTGGTTCTATGGGCGACGACACACCGTTCCCGGTGCTTTCGCAAACTCAGCGCACGGTCTACGACTACTTTCGCCAGCAGTTTGCTCAGGTGACCAATCCACCTATCGATCCCCTGCGCGAAGCGATTGTCATGTCTCTGGAGACGTGCATCGGCCGCGAGCGCAATTTGTTTGAAGAAACGGCTAAGCACGCCAGCCGTATTGCGCTAAGTTCACCCGTATTGTCTGAGCGCAAGTTTAATGCGCTGACCAATATGGATAGTGCGGATTACACAACTACAAGTTTGAGCCTAAACTACGCCGCTAGCGAAGGCTTGCACAATGCCATTACTCGCGTCACCGAAGAAGCAGTTGCTACGGTTAAAGCGGGCACGGTGGTCTTGGTGCTAACGGATCGTGATATCGATGCGGATAAGTTACCTATCCACGCCGCACTGGCGACAGGTGCAGTGCACCACGCTTTGATTAAGGCGGGCTTGCGTTGCGACACCAATATCATTGTTGAAACGGCGACTACCCGTGACTCCCATCACTTCGCGGTATTGCTGGGCTACGGCGCAACGGCGATCTTCCCTTACCTGGCTTATGAGTCCATTAATGGACTCATCGAGCGCAAAGAGATTGCCGAGAGCGATCGCTTTAAGTTGGCGAAGAACTACCGCAAGGGTATCAACAAAGGCCTGTTCAAAATTCTATCTAAAATGGGTATTTCGACGGTGGCTAGTTACCGTGGTGCTCAGTTATTCGAGATTGTTGGTCTAAATTCAGAAGTAGCAGACCTCTGTTTCACAGGCTCAACGTGCCGTATTCAGGGTACTAAGTTCGAACACATCGAAGCTGATCAGTTGATCCTCAATAAAGAAGCCTTTAATAAGCGGGTATTAATTCGCCAGGGCGGCCTGTTGAAGTTTGTGCACGGCGGTGAGTACCACGCCTACAACCCCGATGTCGTAAACAGCATTCAAGCGGCAGTGGAGTCGGGTAGCTACAAGGACTACATGGTCTATGCGGATCATGTAAATAATCGTCCAGTTTCTAGCCTGCGTGACATGTTTCAGCTTAAACAGCAAAATGCTATCGACGTAGATCAGGTTGAGCCTGTTTCTGAAATCGTTAAGCGCTTTGACTCTGCTGGTATGTCTTTAGGTGCATTATCGCCAGAAGCTCACGAAGCGCTGGCCACGGCCATGCACCGCTTGGGTGCTCGCTCTAACTCCGGTGAAGGTGGTGAAGATGTTAAGCGCTACGGCACTGAGAAAATGTCGAAGATTAAGCAAGTTGCCTCGGGTCGCTTTGGTGTGACTCCACACTATTTGCGCAACGCCGAAGTCATTCAGATTAAAGTCGCTCAGGGGGCTAAGCCGGGCGAAGGTGGTCAGCTACCGGGTGGCAAGGTTAACGATTACATTGCGACCTTGCGTTACTCCGTGCCGGGTGTGACATTGATCTCGCCCCCACCGCACCACGACATCTACTCTATCGAAGATTTGGCTCAGCTAATCTACGACCTAAAGCAGGTTAACCCTAGCGCGCAAATCTCGGTGAAGCTAGTGTCGGAAGCGGGAGTGGGTACGATTGCCGCAGGTGTAGCGAAAGCTTACGCCGACTTCATTACTATTTCTGGCTACGATGGTGGAACAGCGGCTTCACCGCTAACCTCTGTACGTAACGCAGGCTCCCCATGGGAGCTAGGTCTGGCCGAAACACACCAGACATTGCGTGCTAACGATCTGCGTGAAAAAGTACGTGTACAGGCTGATGGCGGCATGAAGACGGGCCTTGATGTGATCAAAGCCGCTATCTTGGGTGCAGAGAGTTTCGGCTTTGGTACTGGCCCAATGATCGCCTTGGGTTGTAAGTACCTGCGTATATGCCACTTGAATAACTGTGCGACGGGGGTTGCGACGCAGAACAATGTGCTGCGTTTTAAGCACTTCCGAGGTGACGCTGAGAAGGTTATGAACTACTTCCAGTTCATCGCCCGCGAAGCGCGTGAAATCATGGCACAGCTAGGTGTTAAGCAATTAACTGATTTGATCGGTCGCACTGACCTACTAGAAATTATCGAAGGGCCTACTGGTAAAACGGCAAACCTAGATATGACCCCGTTGTTATCTGACGGCGGTTTGGCGAAAGACTTGCCAACCAGCTGCTCAACACAGTTCAACGAGCCCTATGACAAAGGCTTGTTGGCAGAGCAAATGGTTAGCGACATTGTTGGCGCGATCGAAGCTAAGTCTGGGGGTGAGTTTAGCTATGACGTAGTGAATACGGATCGCTCTGTCGGTGCGCGCCTGTCCGGTGAAATTGCAGCGCGCTATGGCAACCACGGTATGAACGAAGCGCCGATTACCTTGAAGCTGAAAGGCAACGTGGGTCAGTCCTTCGGCGTGTGGAATGCGGGTGGCTTGAACATGTACCTAGAAGGCGACGCGAACGACTACGTCGGCAAGGGCATGGCTGACGGTAAGCTAGTGATCACCCCTCCAGCGGGCAGCCACTTTGCAGCGCGCACCACAGCGATTGTAGGCAATACTTGCTTATATGGGGCAACTAACGGCGAGCTATTCGCCCAAGGCACCGCAGGGGAGCGCTTTGCAGTGCGCAACTCGGGCGCGAAGGCCGTTGTGGAAGGTGTGGGCGACCACTGCTGTGAATACATGACGGGGGGCGCGATTACTGTTCTCGGTAAGACGGGCGTTAACTTCGGCGCGGGTATGACAGGCGGATTGGCCTTCGTGTTGGACGAAGACAACAGCTTTGTTGATTGCTACAACCACGAATTGGTCGACATTACACGTCTAACAGGTGAAGCAACTCAGGCCTATGCTGAGTTCTTGAAGCAAAACATAGAAAAGCACGTTGCAGAAACTGGTTCGGTATTCGGCCAGGAAATTTTAAATAACTTTAAGACTTACGTCGGTAAATTCTGGTTAGTGAAGCCTAAGGCAGCAGATATTGGCGAGCTATTAAGCACCCTGCGCAAGGCGGCCTAGTCGTTTTATTGCCAAGTAAAAAAGCCCGCATTGCGGGCTTTTTTGTAAGTGCTATATAAAGGTTTACAAGGAGTCTTATTAAAGACGCTGTGAAGTCAATCTGTCATAAGCATTACGGCTGGGCAATTGCGCAAATGGAGCAATTTTGACGCCGCATATTCTTTCGCTCGTTCCAGTAAATTTTACCTAGATCGACTGCCCTTTACGCAGGACGCGCTCGTATATCTGGCGCTCTAGTAGTTGATTGCTATCGCCGCCGCCAAAAGTGAGCGCCCCCGAGGAGTAGCTGCTGCCGTAGCTATGAGCTAATGTTACGGTTTGTGCCACTGCAGAAATGAATTCCGCATCTTGTAGTGTCGCCAACGGGTGAATAAAGGTAGACCATAGTGCGCCCCTAGCAATGGCATAGCGAGCATCTAACGCGCTGTCGAAATTAGCTTGCATCAAACGTGCCAGCTGCCCGTCTCCAAGCTCATCTGCTTTGGCGATAGGTGTCATCACACGTATGCGGTCAGCGCTTTCATCGGTAATCACGTAAATCTCACGTCCTTCCAGCATAAACTGCCAATAGCCAGGCTTGCCTTGGGCCTTGGGGTTAAGTTGTTTGACGAGACTGTCTAGCTGGGCATTGTCCATAGCTTTCTCTTCGGCCAGGCTGGCGAAGCTTAGGCAGCAGAGTATGAGTAGGGTGAGTCGTTTATACATAGTGGTTCTCCTGAAAAATGAGGCTAGGTCGATCCTTGCTGTGAAGGGTTTTCGTGTAATTCCTGACAGCTTTGAGCTGTATATTACCAGAGTTATGTATTCGTTATGCCTGTTTTGTAACAAGGGTATACGGACATTGAAAGTAAAAAACTGTAAACTCTATTTACTTTACGCAGGGTGTCACGGCTTCAATAATATAATGCAGATAAAATCTACATTCGCTTTTTATGAGAAACATCATGCTTAACTTAAAGTGCCTCCCACAAAAAATCATGTTTTTTATATTCTTGGCCCTCAGTCTTCAAATAAAGGCTGAGCCCTTACGGGTGGGGGTGAATGATTTATTAGCCGCTCATCTTCCTGTGAAAGCAGTAGAGATAAAGTCGGCATTGATCGCGAGCGGGCTACCTATGGACTTTCAAACGTTGCCTCCACGCCGCAGTTTATTAAGTGCAGCTAGGGGTGATATTGCCATTGAGGCATACCGTACACCAACAGCGGTCTCTCGCTACACCGCGTTGATCAAGCTCGAACCCGCCGTAGACAAACAAGAGCTGTGGCTGGCTGCGCGCACACCCAGGCTATGCGATATTAATGAAGAGGGGCGCTTGTTGAGTACGGTTGTCGGCGTCCGGGGCGTGCGTTTGTACCACCAAATATATCCAGACTTTAAGCGTTATGAGGTTGTGAATAACCTCAAGGCTGCAGCGGGGATGCTGGCAGCCAGTCGAGTTGATTTTGCGCTATTTCCCGCAGAATATATTACGCGGCTCGAAAGCGTGCCAAACCTAGATATACACATCTGCAATAAAGAGCCTTATATTAGTTTCATCTTCCATTCATACATACACGAAAAATATCGCTGGGCCGTCCCCGCTATTGAAGCGTCTTATAGGAACGTGTTTGCAGT
>CAZBWS010000083.1:0-9240 GCA_964495705.1 uncultured Gammaproteobacteria bacterium | reverse complement strand
AACAGCGACATCAGTGCGTGGGATTTCTCCAGTATTATTAGCAGTGGCTTTCAGAATTTCATTGCGTCCAGCGGCCTATCGACTAACAATTACGATGCACTCTTAAACGCGCTTAGCGTGACGCCGAACTTAGTTGGAAATCAAATTTTTAACGCTGCAGGTCTTAGCTACAGCGCCGCAGGCCAAGCCGCCCGCGATACCTTAATCAACAGCTATGGCTGGATTATTACTGGTGACACGCTAGCTCCCTAGCTCAACGCTCACTCCACCCTATCCGCATAGCTCTATGCGGATAGGGTGGAACTCCTTTATTTATGCAATCACGACCTTAGCCCTTGGCATCCTCGGGCGCTCGGTCTACTATTGCCCCATTGTTTTTTACACTAAACGGTTTGACTATGATTACCTCCTTCCACCCCCCTGTTCGCACCCTAATGGGCCCTGGTCCATCAGATGTTCACCCACGCATTCTAGCGTCGATGAGCCGTCCGACTATCGGCCATCTCGACCCTGAGTTTGTACGTATGATGGACGAGATCAAGGAGCTTTTGCAGTATGCTTTTCGCACTAAGAACCGCCTAACTATTCCGATTTCTGCACCAGGTTCTGCAGGTATGGAAAGCTGCTTTGTAAACCTCGTACATGCTGGCGATAAGGTCATTGTTTGCCAAAACGGAGTATTTGGCGGGCGCATGAAGGAAAACGTTGAACGCTGTGGCGGCACGGCGATTATGGTTGAAGACGAGTGGGGGCTAGCAGTAGACCCAGCCAAGGTAGAAGCGGCCTTTAAAGCTAACCCAGACACCAAAGTATTGGCCTTTGTACACGCCGAGACATCAACGGGCGCTATCTCAGACGCCAAACTGCTGTGTGACATTGCCAAGAAACACGGCGCATTAACCATTGTCGATGCAGTAACCTCGCTTGGCGGGAGTCCATTAGAAATCGACGCATGGGGTATTGATGCTGTGTACTCTGGCACGCAGAAATGCCTTTCCTGTACACCAGGTATTTCTCCTGTCAGCTTCTCGGAAGCCGCCATCAAGTGTATTGAAGAGCGCAGCGGAAAATCACAAAGCTGGTTCTTAGACATGGACCTTGTCATGGGCTACTGGGGCAAAGACGGCACCGCAGGCGGCAAACGCGCCTACCACCACACCGCGCCGGTTAACTCCCTATATGCACTGCACGAGTCATTGGTACTGCTACAAGAAGAAGGCATCGAAAATGCTTGGCAGCGCCATGCAACCAATCACGCTGCATTAGCCGCTGGCCTACAGGCCATGGGCATCCAGTTCGTCGTTAACGAAGCGGATCGCCTGCCACAGCTAAACACGGTATTTGTACCAGAAGGTGTAGATGAGGCAGAAGTTCGCTCGCGTCTACTTAACCAGTACAACCTAGAAATTGGTGCAGGCTTAGGCGCACTTGCAGGCAAGGTATGGCGTATCGGCTTGATGGGCTACGCCAGCCGCCGTGAAAACGTCTTGAAATGCCTATCGGCATTAGAGAACACCTTGCATGACATGGGTGCCGACATCACCAGCAATGCTGCTATTAAGGCTGCAAATGAGGTTTACGCATCGGCATAAACTTTTAATGCGGATAGGTTGATATAAGCTATCCGCATCCTACGGCTATGACAATCAAAACTGTTATGTTATAATATATCAAAATCTACTCGCATAGATTTTTCACCTGTATAGCAGACGAGGAAACATCTTAGTTTGTTTTACGTATTATTAGCCGAGACAGGAACTTGTCTCGGCTTTCTTTTGCCTGTGGATCATTATGGCAAGAAGCCCATCCTATCAATACTGCTTCCCCACTTTCTTTACAGGCCTCTTTTAACCAAAATTCTATAATGTTATGATATAACATAACAAGCACTCAAAAGAGGCCATACATGAACCAAGATAAGAAATTACCCGTAACCGTGTTATCTGGATTTCTAGGCGCAGGAAAAACCACCGTTCTAAGTCATATTCTGAACAACCGCCAAAATAAAAAAGTGGCAGTCATTGTTAACGACATGAGTGAAATTAATATTGACTCAGCCATCATTCAAAATGATGTTTCGCTGAACCGCAGCGAGGAAAAGCTCGTTGAAATGAGCAATGGCTGCATTTGCTGCACATTGCGTGAAGATCTTCTGGAAGAAGTTGGCAAACTCGCTACGGAAGGGCGCTTTGATTATTTGGTCATTGAATCAACCGGTATTTCTGAGCCGCTACCTGTCGCAGAGACTTTCACATTCGCTGATGAAGACGGCGTTTCATTATCTGATGTGTCGCGCCTTGATACGATGGTGACTGTTGTCGACGCTATTAATTTTCTGCAAGATTATGACGACGCCAGATTTTTAAAAGACACCGCCGAGTCTCTAGGCGAGGAAGACGAACGCAGTGTTGCAGACCTACTCGTTGACCAAATCGAATTTGCTGATGTCATTTTAATCAGCAAGACAGACCTTGCTGAAGAAAGCGAAGTAGAGCGCTTAAAAGCCATTCTTAAAACCCTCAATACTCACGCCAAAATAATTCCTATTAGAGAAGGTAAAGTAGATATTGACGCCGTTTTGAATACAGGGCTTTTTGATTTCGAAAAAGCAGAGCAAGCACCTGGCTGGCTACAAGAAATGCGTGGCGAGCATGTTCCTGAAACAGAGGAGTACGGCATTGCTAGTTTTAACTACGTTGCACGCCGCCCCTTTCACCCTGAAAAATTTTATAACTTCCTACATGGCACAAAGCAATATGGTAAATTGCTGCGCTCCAAGGGCTACTTCTGGCTAGCCTCACGCCCTCAATTTGCAGGGCAATGGAGCCAAGCTGGCGGCATAGCCCGCCATGGTTTTGCAGGGATGTTCTGGCACGCTGTACCCAAGAAAGAATGGCCAACGGATACTGAACAGTTGCGAGCTATCGAACAAGACTGGGTAGAACCCTTTGGTGACATGCGCCAAGAACTCGTATTTATTGGCCAGGAGTTAGATAAAGCAGCGATGATCAGCGCACTTGATCAGTGCCTTTTAAGCGAAGAAGAAGTTTTACAAGGCAAGCATTACTGGACAAGCCTTAACGACCCCTTCCCCAGCTGGGAGTCAGCCGCATAATGTCAGCTGATCAATCAATAAATAGCGACGTCGTTACCCCAAGTACACCGTTAAAGATGAGACAACATGTCACAGGCAATAGCCCACTCGTACTCGCTGAAATATATGAAGATATTATCAATATTGCTATTTGGCAGAGAGAGCTGACACCCTCCTTACAACGCTCTATTCAAAAACTCATACATGCACAGCCGCGCTTCCAAACCGCAATAACCGTGTCCCCTGACCATGCAGCAACTGCGTTAATCAATGAATTTGGCTCTAAGGAGTATTCCGACCTAGCTGCTAATATTGCCGAACTTGTTGATATGTTTTGCAGCCTATTTGATCTCAAACAAACAGGTTTGCGGCTAGCGGTATTAGATAAAGCTATGTGCCCCAAGTTTCATGTCGATAGAGTGCCTTGTCGCTTAGTCACCACCTACCAAGGTATTGCCACCGAATGGCTCCCACACACAAAAGTTAATCGCAGCCAATTAGGTCTAAATAGTGTTCAGTCAAACGGTAAACAAGCAGAAATCTATCAAAAGCAAACCGACATACAGCAATTACAGGCAGGTGAGGTGGCATTGCTAAAAGGCGAGAGTTGGCATAACAATGAAAATGCGGGCCTAGTTCATCGCTCCCCTGCGGTTGTAGCAGGTAGCTCGCGCTTATTGCTCACCTTAGACTTTTCAGCTTAGCGGTAACTCATGGCGCCCCAAGCGCTCCATAATCGCCGGCATAAAACGCTTACCGTAATAACTGAACCACGCCTCCGGAGACACTGGAACAACAGAGGTTTTGTGTAATACCGCTTTCACAACGGCACTCGCAACTTTCTGTGGAGGGTAGTTTCTACGCTGGTACATCTTCTGTGCTTTTTTACGCAACCCAGCTTTTTCTACTGCCCCTTCCATAATGGTATTTTGCACGATTGGTGTGTTGATAACCCCTGGACAAATCGCCGCCACATGGATGCTGTGCTCGGCCATCTCGCTGCGCAACGCCTCTGAGAAACCCAGCACGGCAAATTTAGAAGTGGCATAAATAGACATCTCTCGCGGTGCCATGAATGCAGCCATGGAAGCCAAATTAACGACACTGCCACCCTTGCCTGCAGCAACCATAGCGGGCAAGAAATAGTGGCAGCCATGCACTACGCCTTTGACATTAACATCTAAGACTTTATCCCAAGTTTCTAAACTCGTATCTAAGAAGCGACCTGCCGAGCCAATACCTGCATTGTTAACTAAGACATCTAGTGCGCCGTGTTTGGCGTCGACCTTTTCAGCGAGGGCTTGCATGTCGCCGGGGCTAGACACATCCGCAAGATGTGTTTCACACTGCCCACCTGCAGCTTCTATTAGGTCTGCCGTTTCCTGTGTGCCTACAGCGTTGACATCCGTCAATATCAAGCAGGCATTTTCACGGGCAAAGGCCAACGCAATTTCTCGACCGATACCACTGCCCGCGCCAGTAACTAATATTTTTTTATTAATAAAGTGTTTAGCCATTATATAACTCGCTTTTCTTGTTCAACACTCTGAATGAATTGCATCACCCAGCGATTAAATTTCTTGGAATGGGAGTGATGTGCCCAGTGCTTAGCATCAACTTCATGCTTGCTTAAACGCTGTACATATTCACTGTAATAACAGTACAACTGATCGGAAATGAAGTTGTCAGCTGTGGGAATAATCAGCTGCACGGGTACTTTAATTGCATTTTTCTGCGGGACTTCAGGGGGGCTTAGAGGGTTATGTCTATACAAGCCTAATGTATTTAAAGCAAAGCTCTCTAGCTGTTGTTGGTCTATATCCAAATAAGGGTCTGCTTTGTTCACTCCATTATCTTGAAGAGCATATTTCCATGCCTTTAAGCCAATACGCTTTAATAAAAACTCAGGTAATAGGGGTACATTAAAAAAGGCTACATACCAAGAAGACATAAGCTGCTTAGCGAGATATTTGATCTGAAAAATATCCCGCGATAATACACAGCGGCGCGCCCAACTTAACATTAAGCCAAGATGTGGCCCCGACATACTGGTATATGAAATAACTCGCTGGGCAAAATACTCCTCTGTTATAAACGACCAAGCAATAACTGACCCCCAGTCATGGGCAACCAAGTGTACCCGCCCCTGCTTTCCCACCACCGCATCAATGACCGCTTCGACATCCGCTATTAGGTTATCAATTCGATAAGCATGGGGCTGTGAAGAACAGGTCGAGCGCCCAACTCCGCGCATATCAAAGCACACCACTTGATAAAATTTCTGTAACTCTGCAACCTGTTTATCCCAGGTGCGGTGACAATCTGGGTAGCCATGTAGCAAAACTACCGTCGGCAACGCTGTGTCACCGTGAACCTGTGTATACAGTTCTACGTCTTGGCTTTTCACCCATAGCTCTTGCATATATTCCTCCCATCCCATTTAAATCATCAAGCTTATACTACACCTTGTTACTGCTTTTTTTCTGCCGCCATTGTTATGGATATACGCCCTCTTTTTGCAAACCCACCTCCAGAGCAGTGGCTGCACCAATGCGCGTCTGCCGCAGCGACCTAGGCATTCTTGCTTTAGCTTGTTGTACAGGAAACCTGCCCGCCATAATCTCTGCATAAGCTTGCGGCAACAGAGGCTTTTTATCCGGGTTTACATAACCAATAGGAAATAAAGGCTCATTACTACTAGGGTCGTATTTATCACTGGCCCCCAAGGTATGTAACATTTCATGGGCAATCACTATATTGTTTTGTAAGTGTTGCTTTTTGTGAGCATAGGCATGCACAGCGCCTATCATGCCCTTTTGCAAGCCCAGTGAATGAGGTACAGCACTCACATTGTCGGGGTGGTAATAACTCACAAACATTTGTATGTCTGGAACACCCCTGTCGTAGCCGTCTTGCTGCCAGGCAAACCAACGAAACTTCAAACTCCACAAGGCAATATCTAAAGTGCTAACCGCTTTACCCCTTGGTGGCCGTGGCGGCCCCTGCACCAATTCATTCGCCACATCGATATGAAAATAGCGATCCGAGGGCAAACCATAACGCAGAGACTCCGCTTTGAAATACTCACGTATATCAGTAAAGCTTTCTTGCGTTAAACCATCAATGTATTGCTGAGTACGGCTGTCACCGTCGGCATTAAGTGGATAAATGACGACTAACATAGGACGCGACCAATCCATGCTACGCGTTTTCTTTAAATACTCATTTAATGCGACAGCACCTAGAACCAGTAACAACAACAGTACGCGCACCTGTTTCCAGCTACTCATATTTTAGCCTCATGCTCAAATGATACAGAGATCTATGCTTTATAAGATGGGCGAGCTTGCATAGCCTGATGCCAACGCTGCAAATTTGGCAGCTCGTCAGTCACTTTAATCCCTATCACCTTGGCAAAGTCCACCGCACACACAGCGGTGATATCAGCAATGCTAAATTGCTCCCCGGCAATAAATTCACTCTTAGCCAAGTGCTTATTCAAAAAGGCAAACTGCTTTTCGGCAATGACCTTATTGCTCTCGCCCCAGGCCTTGTGCACCTCTTCCCTATCAGCAAAATAGCCACTGGTATGGCGGAACGCCATCGCCACAGGGAAAAAGAAACTAATCTCCATACGACGGTTCCACATTTCGGTATGCGCTTGCTCCCAAGCCGAACTACCCATTAATAGGGTATCCGCATTAGCGGCTTCAAAATATCGACAAATCGCCACCGTCTCAGACAAGCAGCGACCATCGTCTAACTCTAGTACAGGTACTTTCCCCAGTGGATTTTTAGCGCGAAACTCTTTGCTTAAGTTATCGCCCTTTTGTATGTCGACCTCTACATACTCAACATTATCAATGCCCTTCTCAGCAATAAACATACGTACTCGACGTGGGTTAGGTGCCATTTTAGTTTCATATATTTTCATAGTAGCCTGCTGTTATTTATTCAACTGTGGGCCACAATAACACAAGCGGAAAAAAATGCGGATACGCTGTAAACACCAGATTTTAACCCTGACTACAGCTGTGACGAAATTTATTTAAAAACAAATTACATAGGCTAAACTGTTGCCCATGGCTTTTGATATTTATCTTATTCGTCACCCCCAACCCGATATAGAACCGGGTATCTGCTATGGCGCCAGCGACCTACCTGCGGTGCAACAACACCTAGAGCAAGTCGCAGAATTTATTCAAGACCAGTTAAACTTAACTGAGTTAGCTATTTACTCCAGCCCATTACAACGCTGCCGACAGTTGGTTAAACACCTAGACCTTCAACACAGTGTGATTACTGACTTTGCCGAAATGGGTTTTGGTGACTGGGAGGGCACTGCCTGGAACGAAATACCTAGGAATGAAATTAACGCCTGGCGTGAAGACTTTATGCATTACGCAGAACACGGTGGCGAATCTGTACACGGCTTTCATCACCGCGTCACTCAAAGCCTAGAACAACATGTCATTCAAGCAGCCAAAGACTGTGCTGTGTTTTGTCATGCGGGGGTCATACGCAGCATATTGGCTTATTGCGGCGCTGTCGCCATCGATCAGGGGCAGCGCATTGAGCTGGACTATGGCGGCATTACTCACCTTCGCTACACTGACCATCTGCAAGTACAAAAAATCAACTTGGCCATGGACGCATAACCGTGCTGTACATCCTGGATTTACTCGGCGTAGTTGTGTTCGCTATCTCTGGTGCCATCGTCGCACGAGATAAGCAATTTGACTTATTTGGCGGCATCGTACTCGCTATTGTCACTGCGATTGGCGGCGGCACTTTTCGCGATATGGCCTTGGGGCGCACGCCCGTATTTTGGCTAAACGACCTAAACTATTTTACCCTCGCGGCCATCACCGCTATTACTTTTTTATGGCTATTTCGCATTCACCGTTTCAACGGCAGCTGGGGCAAAGCCCTACTCGTTGCTGACGCCATTGGGCTGGCTGTATTTACAGTGATTGGTGTTGAAGTTGCGTTAAACAGCGACATTCATCCCGCAATGGCCGTTGCCATGGGCACCATCACTGGCTGCTTTGGCGGTGTTATCCGCGATGTTCTTGCCAACCGAGAGCCATTGATTTTTCAAAAAGAGATTTACGCCACCGCCTCTCTAGCCGGCGGCAGCTGCTACCTTGCACTAAACCAGTTTAATGAAAACAGTCCGTTTAATGCGGGTGTGTGCATGCTCGTCACCTGCCTATTACGTATCGTGGCAGTTTACCGTGGCTGGCAACTCCCCACTTACCACAACAATAAATCATAAAAACTATCGTCTTTATAAAATCAATAGATTATATAAATACAAATGATTACGCAATACTCTCCGCATCAAAACAGGAGAGCATCATGCAAAACAAAATAGGCCAATCAATCCCATACGCAGAATTTCGTATCATCGAAGCAGGCGAGTGGAAAACCGTTAACACTGACGATATATTCAACAATCGTAACGTCGTCGTCTTTGCACTTCCCGGTGCATTTACACCCACCTGTTCCTCTACCCACTTGCCACGCTATAACCAGCTAGCTGAAACTTTCTATAAAAATGGCGTAGACGAGATCATTTGCATATCGGTCAACGACACCTTTGTTATGAACGCGTGGAAGCAGGGACAAGACGCTGAAAATATTAGCTTCATTCCCGATGGCAATGGCGAATTCAGTGAAGGCATGGGCATGTTAGTCGCCAAAGATGATATCGGCTTTGGTCAGCGCAGCTGGCGCTATTCCATGCTAGTTAAAAACGGCGTGATTGATAAACAGTTTGTCGAACCCGACCAGCCCGGCGACCCTTTTGAAGTATCCGATGCGGACACCATGCTAGAGGCAATCAACCCTCAGGCGGTAAAGCCTAGCTTTGTGAGCTTGTTCACCCGTGATGGCTGCCCCTTCTGCGATAAAGCCAAGGACGCCTTGCGCGAACATGGGATTCAATTCGAAGTCATTAATGCGAGCTCCATCATTAGTTCGCGAAGCTTGCAAGCCGTGACTGGGCGCAACACCTACCCGCAAGCCTTTATCGACGGCCAGCATATTGGTGGATCAGAAGAATTGTTGGCTTACCTCTCCAACAAGAGCTTAAGTGCTGCAGCTTAACTCGATCAATGCGGATGGCCTGTAATAGGCTATCC
>CAZBWS010000082.1:3519-9253 GCA_964495705.1 uncultured Gammaproteobacteria bacterium | reverse complement strand
ATCTAGACTTAAGCCCAGAGAAAGCGGGTCCACACGGCGGCGCGTTTGCGAGGCCTTTTTTGTTAGCAGTAGTCAATCTTGTCCACGTTAATTACATCAGCATAAATCGACGCTTGCCGTAATAAATGACCAGGTAAGGCTCTTTCGCTATACTGGTTTCGTCATAAAAACAGATGAAATAATTGAATTTCTAAAATTGTTCTGAAACTATGACAACTAAATATAGTCAAACGGCCAGATTTAGATAATTTCAACACACCAATAATCAATTGTAGAGGCATTCAAGATGACAGAAAAAGTAAATGGTAAAAAACTAACAGGCGCACTTTTGGCAACAGCTGTTGCAGGGTTTGTCTTAAGTGCTCCTGTGGCAGCAGAAAATCAGCCGGTTTCTTCTGCAAAAGTTAAATGCTCCGGTCTTCACAGCTGCCGAGGAAACAGCGATTGTAAAGGCAACGGTAATTCAAAATGTAAAGGTCACAATGCTTGTAGCCCTTACGGTTGGAAATACACTGGATCTGCTGAAGACTGCAAAGCTCAAGGTGGCAAAGTATTTAAAGGTTAATGCACCCCTTTTTAGGTTTTGGTTTAGGGCTTCGAACAGACCATTACGACCATATACTGGAGCACCAACCGGATATTGACTGGTTTGAGATTATCTCTGAAAACTATATGGTTGATGGAGGTAAGCCCCTGTATTATCTGGACCGTATTAGAGAGCGCTACCCAATTGTAATGCATGGCGTATCTATGTCGATTGGGTCAATTGACCCAATCAACCATACTTATTTAAAAGATTTAAAAAAACTCATCGATCGAGTTGAACCCAAATGGATCTCTGATCATCTGTGTTGGACCGGTGTAAGCGCTCATAACACCCATGACCTGTTACCTTTGCCTTACAACCAAGAAACATTAAATCATGTTATTGATCGCATTAAACAGGTTCAAGACATTTTAGGCAGGCAGATTCTTATTGAGAACCCCTCTAGCTACGTTGAGTTCCAGCATTCCGAAATGAGTGAGTGGGAGTTTGTTCGGGAAATGGCTTTAGGTGCTGACTGTTTATTGTTGCTGGACATTAACAACATTTTTGTCACCAGTCATAACCATGATTTCGACGCAGAAGACTACCTCAATGCTATGCCCGTAGACCGGGTGCAACAAATTCATCTGGCTGGCCCCAGTGAAAATGGCCCTATTTTAATCGACACACACGACAATCCCGTCCATGAGGAAGCTTGGGCTCTTTATGAGAAAATGATTCGACGTGTTGGAAAGGTATCCACAATGATTGAGTGGGATGACAATATTCCAGAATTCCCACGGCTTGTTGAAGAATTAGATAAGGCTAAAAGAATCGTTAATAATGTCGTCACTTAAAGATACTCAAACTGCTTTTCTCAAATTGGTGACTACACCAAAAAGCATGAAAGAGGTATTGGAAGAAAACCCTGGATTGGACCACTGTATTGCAGAGTCCAACACGCTATCCGTTGCCCAGCGCATCAATATCTACTCTACAGCCTACTATCTTCGAATCTTAGAAACGATGAAGAAGAATTACCCCGCTCTGCACAAGAAAATGGGAGATGATTCTTTTGACACGCTTATCGGCGACTATATTTTGGCTCATCCTCCGCAACAATATTCGCTGAACTATGTGGATGAACATTTTGTGGGTTTTATCAAAGAGCCTGAGTTGTCTAATATTGCATTGTTTGAGAAAAAGGAGCTAGAAAGTTTTTTTTCTAAAAACAGCAAAAGCTTGACTCTTGAATGCTTAGAGTCCATTCCTCAAGAGCATTGGATGGGCTTGCAGCTGCGTTTAATACCATCCTGCCGGTTGGTTGAGTTTGATCGTGATCAAGATCGTCACATATTATTCTTTCGGCCTGAGCTGAACGTACACTATCGCGTTGTTGATGATACCCAGGCCATGCTCATTCAACATCTGGAAAAAGAAGCTCGTTTTGATCTTTTGTGTGAACGTGCCGCCGAACTATCTTCTCAAGAGGATGCTGTCAACTTAGTGGGCAGTTATTTAATCACCTGGGTTAATGATGGGATTTTCGAAAGCTTGTAAATTATAAAAACGACAAAAAATATGCGTTGGTAATAGTATGGTTTTCGACCAAAAAAACTAACAAGCAACAGCAGCTTTATGAGAAATATAGAGAGTCCTACTGCCTTTTTTCAGTACGTATTAATTCAGCCAAAATTAAGACAAGCCAACATGTTGAGTTTTTTCAATCAACTCACTGACTACGATATATTTGATTAACTCGAAGTATCGTAAATGGGCGCAGGTCACTTTTTTGGGCTTATCCGCATTCATGCGGATAGCTTAGAAAGACTGTTTAGTTGTCGATAATTTTTTAACGTGTGCATCCACGTCATTTAAATTATGGCCTGTCCCCCCGGTTTTCTGTGTGATCGATTTTGTACGCAGAGAAAGATTTAGTATTGTTCCTAATGTTATGTGACTATATTAAAGCGTCTATCAATGTGAGGTTTTAGAAATATGCTATTCCCCAAGTTGTCCATGAAAGTGGTTTTTATCGCATCAACCTCGATTCTAGCTCAATTGAGCTTTTCCGAAGCAAGCAATCTAGATCTGAGTTATAGCGATGAGTCCCAATTTCAAGTCGTTATCAAAACAGATACTGATAGAAAAATACTAGGCGCATCTTCTAGCGCAACGTCCGTCGTCAAATTTTCAACAGACCTATCTGCGCCCAATGAAGTGGCTGTTAAAGTAACGTTTGACTCCCAGCCTACTTCAGAACCCATTGATTTTTCAGCCAATTATAACTTGAGTGACTTCACTATAGTGTTTGATGGCAAAGGCGCTGTGTTGCAAAGGCACTATAAATTACTGCTTGTAAATACTTCAGAACAACTTCTAAAAAAATACCTAGACCCCCAAACTGGCAATTTGCCATTGCATGCAAGAATGTTAATACAAACTATGTCTTACTGGTCAAAAGCACCGGAGGGGTTTCGCCATATCAAAAGAGAAATTCAATCATCCATTTCAAGGTAGCCATTCAAAAACATGTGACTGGCTCACTATTTATTAACCCCTAAGCCAAAACATTATTCTCAATTTTTCATTGACATTTTAAAAAATAACTCCTACTGTTAAATCGATTGATTTATGTTGTGTAGATTTTATATTCATAAACTTTTGAGTTTCGCCAGTTAAACTATTTGGAGACATCAATATGAAAAGAATTAGTATAAAAAAATGGATTTTGAGCTCACTTATGTTTGGACTTACCTTAACCACTATGAATACATACGCGGACGGTCGTGGCGAAGGCATTACTTGCCTAGGTGATGATCAACGTGTTAGTGCTGAATGGGGTACTAGATCAAAGAAAAACGTAAGCAGGGTCTTTACCGCCACCCGGGATGCAGGTGTTAAGCCAGCAAACAAAAGCTTCGACACGGGCTGTATGGGACGCTGTGGCGCTGGTTGTGGCAGAAGTGCAGGTGCCGGATTCTACACAAAAGATTGCATGGATCACGATGCTTGTGGATTATTTGATAAAGATTTAGGCGGTGCCTTTGATCGCGACTGTGGTGATGAATTCCGTCAAGCAGCGGATGACTTTGCCTTCGGCTTCCGGTGTCGTCTAGGTAAGCAATAAGTCTTATTGTACTAAACCTTATATGGTGCAATATAGTCTGCGCCATATAAGGTTTCGATCTACTAAAGGCTTATAAAACAATATGAATAAAGCTACATTCGTCTTTGTTGTGACCTGTTGTGTTGCAGTACTAGCTGTCACTTACGCTCTAATCAGCATCAATACGAATAATGTTCATGCTATTCCTGCGTCTGAACTTGCCGAAATAAACCCATTTGAAGTATCGAAAAATCCTATTCAAACTGAAACGAATGTAAGTAATAATCATCTAGCTCACCCTCCTTTCGAAGTTATTGAAAAGACAGATAATCAAACCAGTAATTTGGAGTACCCGATCGAACAAGTATCGGTCCCTTGTCAAACCTCTCTCACCGACAATGAGTATGCAGACTGGTTAAATGAATTCGGGCACCCATTAGAAAGCCACAGGATAGGCGGTGCTGTTCGCATAGATTTTTCCCAGCTGCTTACATTATCTATCGACGCTCTTGAAGGGCTCGCTCTCTCAGGAAGTGTCGATGCCATGTCTGTGTTATCGCTAAAGTACTTGAGTTGGTCAGAGGGCTTTGAACATTCAATCATTGTTAAAGCCCATGAAGAGCTCGCCCTGCCATCACCAGCGCTGCCAACGTTTGATGAAAAAACCTCCAAAAACTATTTTGACAAAGGAAAGGATTGGGCTTGGGAGGCTTCAGTTAATGGTTCCACGTTTGCTTTATCTGAGCTGACACTGGCCTATCAAAAACAAGTATTGCAGCCCATCGAACAGAGTTATCAGAGGGCAGGAGATCAAGTTCTTGAGGAGCTTGAGGAAAAGAATATTTCGGATAATAAAAAAGCAGAATTTTTGCTGAAAAAATCAGGTTTGAGCCAGAATGAACTCGAAAATTATAAGACAAACATTGTTGATTACGTCTCTCACCTGCATTTATTAAATGAGATAACAGGCATAGAGACTGAAGTAGCTGCTATTACACCCTATGAAGAAGAATTAGCTAAACAAATAGTTTTGAATCAAAGCGCCATCCTCAAACGGCATAAAGAGTCTCGGCTCGCTCTGGGCTATGAGGACAACTTGAGAGCTGAGAATAACACTCAATCGTGTTTGTAGAGAATGTCAGCGGGTAAGGTGGGTTAGCGATAGCGGAAATAACTATTGCTGCCTAATAAACTCACGGCAACGCCGCTGCCAAGGGACGCTTTGATAAACTAACTACGTTTCATGTGGTGCCTTAAAAATACTCAATAAGATGATTGTTGTATCAAAAAGCCATGCTATTTTATCGGGCTAATACTTCTGTGATGAAAAACTTATGACGGCCTTACTAATGCCAGAACACGATATACACCTAGCGACCAGCACTGAGATTAACATGGTGGCTGATATTTTAGGCAGCGCCTTTGTAGATGACCCAATATTGGAATGGCTATGCGGTGAGCCGGCTATATACAGTTCGCTGTTCCTTTTAGAAATTGATACCTTATATAAGCAGCACCGTCATATTTATCTTAATAAAGATAAAACAGGGGCTGCCATTTGGTTACCGCCAGGGGTCGCTGTTAAGCCCGCTTTGCACTGGCGCTTGTTCCCTACGGCTTTTCAGCTAATACGCGAAAGCGGTTTGAAAAGCTTGCAGCGATCCTCTCAGTTCGTGCAGCTTATGGCGCAGTGGCATATTCAAGAACCCCACTTTTATTTACATGCTGTGGGTGCAAGCTTGGGCAATCAAGGAAGAGGGCTAGGGTCGGCCTTGTTGAAGGCGGGCTTAAAAGCCTGTGACGAGGCGGCTATACCTGCCTATTTAGAGTCTACCAATGAAAAGAACAATCTGCTGTATGAACGCTTCGGTTTTGAAGTGATAGGTGAACAGCGACTCCCTGACGGAGGACCTATGATCTGGTTTATGCAAAGGCCAAAGCGCTAGCGCAAAGCACGCTTTTCCAGCCTATCCGCATACACTGTTCAATAGCGTTTTCCGTTCCCCTGACTTCCTGCATGTGAGGGTCGGCTCCGTGCTCAAGCAGATATAATTTACTCCTATTGTTGATACTTATTTGTGCCCGTAAAAATAGTGAGT
>CAZBWS010000082.1:0-3419 GCA_964495705.1 uncultured Gammaproteobacteria bacterium | reverse complement strand
GAGTTTGCATGTTAGAGCTAACACTAAATGCAGAAATGGTCGTCAAGTTGATTAAGTTAAAAAAGCACGCGAAAACTGAGCTTGGATAAATTTTTTCTATCTCCGGCGAAGAAGCGGTAGCCTATTTATTATCCAGTACAGCAACACTTCATCACAAGCACTCAAAAACACGAATATTGGCATTGGAACTATTGGACGGGGTAGAGGCATTGGATGAAAAAGCAAGGCATGAAACATTTATTGCTAGCTGTAGAGGTGAGTTGGCTGCTCAAAACCAGCAAAGTGAGGTGCCTCCCAGAGTTTGTCGTGGGCAGTTAATATTGCTAAAAGAAGAGTCGGATAATATGAGATCTGAAAAAGCAGTTTATTATCGAGGGCAAAAAATTGTTACCAGTAAATAAGCTTATTTATAATAATTTTACGGCATAGGAAGATATTGGTTATCAAGTTATTAAATAACATGTAACCCTGATTCAAAGTAGGCCAGAAAAGCCTTGTCGCTTTCGCTTATCAGGCCTACATTTTTCACTATATGCGGATAGGCTGAAAAAACCCCGTTCTCAGCCTATTCGCATAAATCCAAAAATGTCATCTTGAGCGAAGTAGGGCGCAGTCGAAAGATCTTGTTCGCCGATAGTTCAGTTACCCAGACCCTTCGACTGTCGCTCAGGGTGACATGAAGTCTGAGCCAGCGTAAGCTCCACATAAATCGCATCAGGAAAATATCAATGGGCTGGAAAACAGTAAAACAACATTATCAAATTAGCCACATCGTCCACGTCGACGATGACGCAATCTGTATTCGTTCGAATATGCAGCCGGCGCTGATTGTGATTGGTGTAGATGGGGAGTTTAAGCAGCGTTATACCGATTCTGGCTCTGAAGAACTACAGCGTATTCAGGATGAAATGGATGCTGCCCCGGCTAAATTAATAGAGCTAATTCAAGCTGAAGATCAGTTCGATAAATCGGTTCCCGTATATACCTTCGAGGGGGCAGACATTCTCGAGAAATACTGTGAGTTCCCCGGCTGGCCACGGGTGACCCATGCGGGTGAGTTGATGTATCCGAATTTGTTTTCTACGGATAAGGATAAAGTAATCGTGTGGGCAAAGCGCAACGCTGAACGGGGTTTGGATGCTTATACTCGTTTGGTCGAGGAGGCCCAAGCTAAGCTTGAAAGTGTGCAGTCAGAGCTTGAAATTCAGCAGCGCAACTGCTCAAAACTGAGCGAGCTGTACCCAGAGGATGCCCCGTGAATAAAATACAAATAGATATTGTTTCTGACGTTGCTTGCCCTTGGTGCGCGATTGGCTATGCCAGGCTTGAGCAAGCGATGCAGCAGATGGGGGCAGAATATGATTTTACCGTCCAATGGCATGCTTTTGAGCTTAACCCCAATCATGGTGGAGAGGCTCAGCCTCTTTTTCCAGCCCTAGCGCTAAAGTACGGCAAGAGCGAAGCAGAAATGCGCGAAAATCAGCGCAATATGATGGAGATTGCCAAAGACTTGGGCCTTAACTTCGACATGTTGCAGGAGCGTATGACCTGCAATACCTTTGACGCCCATCGATTAGTAAAGTGGGCGGGCGATCAGGGCCAACAAACTGCTATGAAACAAAGCTTGTTTGACATGTACTTCGGCAGAGGCTTGGATATGTCTGACTATAATAACTTGCTGGATTGCGTAACAACGGTAGGGTTGGATCGTGAACAAGCGAAGCAGATACTCGAGTCAGATCAGTACGCTAAGACAGTGCGAGAGGATGAAGCGACCTATCAAAAGTCGGGAGTGTCTTCTGTGCCCGCCTACGTGATTAATAACAAGTACTTGATCTCTGGCGCTCAGGACCCCGCTACTCTTGTGCAGGCATTGGAAAATATTAGCGCTGAATGATGACCATGCATTGCTATCACTTGCCTGCTAGTTATTAATGTGAATAACCGCATCTAAAAATTTAAGGTTGCCTATAATGCTTTATACACCGCGCTTTACTCCCGCTGGGATATTTATATTTTCCCTGATAGCTGCTAGTAATAGTGTTGCCAGTGGTATTGCTCATCAGAGTGAGAGGGCTAAAGCTTCCGGCATGGATAGCTGTTTAGAAGTCAGCTTAACTGGAACGATGGGAGGGCCAGCAACCTATGGCAGCTTAGCTGGCAGTGGAACCCTAGTTAAATATGGCAGTGTTGAGAGCGATTGCGGCGATGTGTATTTACAGTTTGATGCAGGTCGTGGGACGAGTTTACGCCTATCTGAACTCGGTGTGCCGTTGAATAAATTAAATGCGGTATTTATTACCCATTTACATTCTGACCATTCGGTTGGTTTGGTTGATGTTTTTCAAACGCGCTGGCACTTTTTAGGTAAACCATTAGATCTTGTCTGTAGTGCGGATCAGACAGTTAAAAAACCGAACCCACGAACAATGAGCTGCGCGAATTTTGGCCGACATATTGCCGATGCGGCACTCCATTCAGGTGAAGTTGCGCAGCGCAGCGGCGAGAGTAAAAAGCGCAATCACGCAGGGCCGGTATCCGTGGTTAATTATATTCCAGTGGGTGCAGGGCGCTTACCTACTAAGCCTGAGATTGTTTGGCAGTCAGGTGATGTTGCGGTTAAGGCGGTTGCGTCGAAACATATTCCAGGGCATTTATCGTATCGTGTAGATACACCCAAAGGCTCCGTTGTTATTGGCGGGGACGCGGGTAATGATATGGCTAAACCGCCACGCCTTAACTCTACCTCTGCTGCGGTTGAATTACTTGCAAAAGGCGCTGATATTTTAGTGCACTCTACGGTGCACCCTGTCTTTGGGCCAGAAGAGGGCAGCACTTTCCCTGCACATATTTTCTATCGCCAAAGTACCGCTGGTGATTTAGGTGCTATGGCAAAACGCACGGGGGTTAAGCATTTAATGTTGACGCATCTAATCCCTGCACTAGGCGCTGTGTCGCATGGGCCTTTTGTGGTGCCCGGTGGCCCCTTAGGCGAAGATGATTATCTTGCTGCAGTGAATGTGAGTGAATACCGCGGTAAAGTCTACGTAGGGCGTGACTTGATGAGCTTGAGGCTTCCTGTGAATGTGAGTTCCGACTAAGGCGTTATATTGACAATGATGAAATGCGCTAGATCGACTCCGTCCTTAGGGCTCTAGTAAAAAAGTTAGCGCGCTTTGTAAAACCTCTTTAGGCGCTTCTTGGTGCGGGTAATGCCCCGTCTGTAGGCGTACAACGTTAGGGTCGGGTACATGGTGCTCGTAATAATCGCACATTGCTTCACCCGAGATAGAGTCTAAGACACCATTGATAAAAAGTAAGGGGATGTTGGCGTGAACAATTGCCTCTTCCCAGCGCGCTGCTTGCCGCTTTCGCTCAGACAAATAGCGAGCAATACGGTGGCAATTTAACGCCCCATT
>CAZBWS010000081.1:0-9571 GCA_964495705.1 uncultured Gammaproteobacteria bacterium | reverse complement strand
ACTTACTATGATTTTCAAAGCATCAATGAACAACAAACGGTTACGAGAGTTAATTCGAGAACGAACAACTAATATGCTCGAAGATCAACTTGGTTTCTGGAAGTTCGAGTTTAATGAAGTGCTTGTGCTTGTTATTACTGATGAGTCACACAATCGAATGCGGATAATGTCACCGGTGGTTGAACTGGCATCGATGCCGGATGAGCAGTGGGAAATTTTGATGTCTGCCAATTTCGACAGAGCCTTAGACGCGAGGTACTGTGCCAACGAGGATACGCTTTGGTCCGCTTTTATCCACCCGCTTGAACAGTTGGATGCACGACTATTCCACAACGCCTTAGAGCAGGTGGTCACGCTGGCCAAAAATTACGGTTCCAGTTATTCAAGCGGGGAATTAACATTTGGCGGCTAGACAAATTATTGCTGGATTTGACTTTTGATTAACAGCTTCAATCGATGATAAATATCCTAATGAGACCATTAAACGTGATTAACCGCACCCAAACAGCTAAATTTAAGTAGTCATTTATGAACCGCCGCAAAAAAGGCCTGCAAATACTCAAGGCCAAAGACAAAAAGGCCAATGCCAAGCTAGCACCTAAAAAGAAGTCTACATACGTTAGTAAGGCCGAGCGGGCGAAAATAGCCGCAGAATTCGCCCAAGATGGCGGAAAAAACCTAGATGATCCAGATAATTAGCCAAAATCAGCAGCGCCTCAGCTGTTTTTTCTTATACAATACGCCTCCTCAGGTTCTAAGGCATGATTGCCTTTAACGCTACTTATTGAGCAGGATACACAAATGGCCAAAGGCACAATTAAACGCTATGACTTTCGTAAAGGCTTCGGCTTTATCGCGGATGAGAAGAGCGGAGAAGATTTTTTCTTTCACAAAAGTGAATGGCAAGGTGACAGCCCTATTCGCAAAGGCTTAGAAGTTAAGTTTATTAATAAAGTTTCAGATAAAGGCCCACACGCTGAGTCGGTAAAGCCAGTTAATGAAAGCAGTAAAAAAGCCGCTGCTAGCAACAACACTAAACCCGCTTCTTTAGAAGAACGCATAGTGTCCCTAGAAAAAAATCTAGGTATTTGGAAGGTATTAAATTTATTTGCTATTGCAGGTGTTATTGCTTTAGCCATTGAAAGATTTGTACTGTAAATGCACTGTATGTGGATAGGCTAAGAACACCTTATTTTAGCCTATCCGCATGACTACTCATTATGTCGTGCGAATCAAATGCTTAGCTGTTCCGCTACTCCCTTGCATTTGCTGGGCGTCTAAACGCTCCAAAACCCCATCTAAAGTCTTGGCAATCATGGTGGTGTTTTTAATCATGGCTACCTTTGGCCACGTGGCTCGTTTACCCGATAAGATCAACTGATCTATATCGCCATCCTCATAGAAAAATAAAACATTCAGCCAACGAAAATCTTTTTCCGTCAGCAGTATATTAATATCAGCAGTGAACTGCTGTGCTGCACGGCGTATTTTAATGGTTCTTCGAGCAAATTGTGTCGGCATGATTTTCCTTATTTCTCGCAGGTCTAAAAGCCACTATATCGATACTTTAGGCAAGAATAGAATCACCTGCTTAAAACTAGCCACGAAGAATGCAGAAAAGCTGCTCCATAATTTACCCTACACTTACTGTTATACTGTGTGCTCCAGAATGACGAGACAACTCATGTCCTTTGCCCAATTAGGTCTAAGTAAGCCCCTCCTGAATGCCTTGAATCATCTTGGCTATGCGGAACCTACTGCTATTCAAGCACAGGCTATCCCCGCGGTGTTAGCGGGCAAAGACATTATTGGGGAAGCACAGACCGGCACTGGTAAAACAGCTAGCTTTACCCTGCCTGTACTAGAGCAACTTATCACAGACAATACGCTGCGAGGCAAGCGTATACGCGCATTAGTGCTAACCCCAACACGCGAACTGGCTATGCAAGTGGCAGCGAGTATTACGCAATACGCTCAATATACCCGTTTGAGTTGTATGGCGATGTACGGGGGTGCCGACATGCAGGCGCAAAAGCAACAGCTGATACAAGGCGTTGATGTACTGGTCGCCACCCCCGGTCGATTGCTGGACATGGCTTTTCAGCGCGCACTCTACTTTGATGCCCTAGAGTATTTAATCATTGATGAAGCAGACCGCATGTTAGACATGGGTTTTATTGACGACATTAATAAAATTGTCGCGCGGCTTCCCGAACAACGCCAAAC
The DNA here is from genome assembly GCA_964495705.1 of uncultured Gammaproteobacteria bacterium. Taxonomy (GTDB): domain Bacteria; phylum Pseudomonadota; class Gammaproteobacteria; order HTCC5015; family HTCC5015; genus CAZBWS01. The sequence continues at coordinate 7,345 of CAZBWS010000081.1, read as the reverse complement.
ACTCTTGTTTACTGCCACACTTAACAACGATGTGCGCTTTTTAGCCTCAACTATTAGCGACCCCGATGAAGAAATATCGGTAATAAAAAAAAGGAGCAATGCGCCTAAGATTCAACAGTGGTTAGTCACCGTTGATAAAGACACCAAATCATCGCTACTTAGCCATCTGATACAAACTCAACAGTGGCAACAAGCGCTGATTTTCACCGAAAAAAAACATTCTGCGGCTAAGCTCGTCGAGCAACTGGCCAAGCGCGGAATTATCGCCGAAGCTATTCATAGTGGCCGCAGCCAAGCGAGTCGCGAACAGGTATTAGCTGATTTCAAGACTGGGACACTTGCTTTTTTAGTGGCGACGGGGGTTGCCGCCAGAGGGCTTGATATTCAAGGGTTAGAGCGCGTGGTTAACTACGACCTACCCCACCCCGCCGATGACTATATTCATCGCATCGGTCGAACTGGCCGTGCAGGGGCCAGTGGTGAAGCCATTTCATTAGTGTCTAAAGATGATTTTAAAAACCTGTGTGCGATCGAAAGTCGTTTAGGTCATATTATTCAACGCAAAGCATTTGAAGGTTTTACGGTGAGAAAAACCGTTCCGGTTTCTGTTTTAAATTATGCACCTAAACAACAACGCTAGTAGCATTACAGCTCCGATAGATAAGCCGCTATTTTTGCCATGTCTTGCTCTTTTAAATTCACCGCTACTGAGCTCATCATGGGATTGCGACGTTTGTAAGACTTGAAGTCCTGCAGCTGCTGAACGAGATACTCGGCTGATTTACCTGCTAGCACAGGAAATTTACCCGGGTTACGGCTCTGGCCACCGACTCCATGACAGCCAACACAGCCACTACTAATATATAAAGACTTGCCCGCATTGCCCAGATCACTATGCACTACCGCTGGCTTGGCCGGTGCAACATCGGCTTTTTCTTTACACGCGCTAAGACTGAATGCGGATAGGCTTAACAGGCACAGGGTAAATAGATATTTCATGCTTTCTCCAAGTTTTGCGCATTATACCTCCATCCGACGCCTTTGAATTAACAATCAACGCCTGAGAGGCATTTCTAGGCGTTATACTCTAGATCATCTACTTATACTGTTAAGCCTTAAAAATCTCTATGAGAAAGAAAATGGACGAAGTACTAACACAACTTGATTTTGGCCTTAAGGGCGCACTGCGCATGGCTCAAACGACCAATGTACTCTCGCGCACCGGCGTGAAGTGGCTGTTGGGCGATCGCCCACCCCTACCTAAAATTCTTCGCAACACCTTTGAACAACTCGGTTCTACCTACATCAAGCTAGGCCAATTTGTTGCCAGCTCACCGTCCTTATTCCCCGAAGAGTATGTCAAAGAGTTTGAAGGCTGCTTGGACAAAACGCCAAAGCTCCCCTTTAGCTATATTAAGCAAGTGGTCGAGACCGAGCTAGGCAAGCCGCTCGCCGACATTTACAGCTGGGTTGATGAAACACCTCTTGCCTCAGCGTCTATTGCACAGGTACATGCTGCGAAGCTAACCACCGGAGAAGATGTTGTCATTAAGGTACAAAAGCCAGGGGTGAAGAACATCTTACTGGCCGACTTTAATTTTTTACTGCTCGGCTCTCGCCTACTTGAACGCTTTGTACCGCAAATGCAGCGCGCTTCGATAGGAGATATCATTGCAGATATTCAAGCAACCATGATGGAAGAGTGTGACTTCTTAAACGAGGCTAATAACCTAAAGATTTTTGCCCAGTTCTTAAAAGATTCTGACAATACTCAGGTATGCTGCCCTAAGGTTTACGATCAAGCAACTTCGTTGAAAGTGCTAACGATGGAGCGCTTTTTCGGCGTCCCGTTAACCGACCTTGAAACGATCAAGCAAAACACCTCTGATCCAAAGAACACATTGTTATTAGCGATGAACACTTGGTTCCAAAGCTTGATGATGTGTGAGTTTTTCCACGCTGATGTGCATGCGGGTAACTTAATGGTCTTGGAAGACGGGCGCATTGGCTTTATTGATTTTGGTATTGTCGGTCGCATTCGCCCTGAAACCTGGGGGGCGGTAACGGGCTTTATCCAAGCGACCAGTTCGCGCGACTATAAGACCATGGCCGAGTCGATGCTTATCATTGGTATGACCAGCGCAGAAGTCGACACCGATAAGCTAGCTGACGACATCAAAGCGGTTTTCTCACAAGTGGAGAACATTAACGACAGCACCCTAACCCTGGGTGGCAATGAAGATCAGGATGTGAATAAGATGCTGATGGACATTGTCGCTATCGGCAAAGATCACGGTATTAAATTCCCTCGTGAGTTTGCCCTGCTGATCAAGCAGTTCCTGTATTTCGATCGCTATGTACACATCTTAGCGCCAGAGATGGATATGTTTATGGATGATGGCTTGATGATGAGCCCAGATATGAACTTACTGCACTAAACAATTAGTGAGTAAATGACAAAGGGAGGCTCGGCCTCCCTTTTTTTTGCCTGTATAGAAAACTAGCCTGCGGCGCATTATTAGCCAGTTATACCCTTTTTTATTATCAAACAGCGTCATACACTGCCCCATCAGTTCGCTATATATCGAATCAAGGAATGCAGTATGAATGAACAGCTTAGCCAATTATTGGTCGACCGCCGCGGTATTTTTTCCGTTTTAAGTTTAGTGTTAATAGCGGCACTCGCAGCAGGGGTTCAGTTTCTATACTTTGAAGGCGACTATAAAATTTTCTTTGCGGATGACAATCCACAAATGCTGGCTCACGACCAAATTCAAGATACTTATACCAAATCTGACAACCTCATGATTGTTATAGGCCCAGATGATGGTGATGTATTTACCCAACAAGCCTTAAAAACCATTACTGCTGCCACCGATGCGGCTTGGCTAACGCCCTATGGTGTACGCGTTGACTCAATCACTAACTTTCAAAATAGCTATGCCGATGGCGATGAACTTATTGTCGAAGACTTGGTTAGTGATGCGGATAAGCTCACAAAGGCGGAGTTACAACGTATCCGCACAACAGCTTTAGGCGAAAAACAATTAGTACATCGCCTAATATCCGAACAGGGACACGTTACCGCTATTAACATATCCCTTGAGCTACCACCCGCCGTAGACCCAAACGCGGATGCCAAGACACAAACCTTACAACGTGTAGCACGCGACAAATCGTTTCCTGAAGTAGTTGCCTACGGCAATCAGATACGTGACCAAATTCTACAGCAACAACCAAATTACCAAGTGCATTTGCTCGGAGTGCCAGTCATCAACCAGAGCTTCGTACAGTCTTCAACTAACGATGCCAAAAGCCTAGTGCCATTAATGTACGGCATCATTGTTGTGCTATTGGGTTTCTTTTTGCGTTCACTAGGCAGTGTGATAGGTGTCATCATCATCATTGGTGTAGCAACGCTAGGTTCTGTGGGCTTCTATGGTTGGGCCGGCTTTGCGCTGAACCAAGTAAATATCACCGCCCCTATCATCATATTGACCATTGCCGTGTGTGACGCCGTACATTTACTGGTTATTTACCTTCGCAACCTCAGTATTAGTGGTGACCGCTTGCAGTCCATGCGCGACTCTTTAAATATTAATTTACAGCCTATTTTTCTAACCAGTATTACCACGGCGATTGGTTTTTTAAGCTTAAATTTCTCAGACTCTCCGCCGTTTCGCGAGCTGGGTACTATCTGCGCAGTAGGGGTGATGCTGGCCATGCTGTTAACCTTAACCTTGATGCCTGCGATTACTGTTTTTTTAGTCCGCAAACGCAAGCCTCTTTCTGACAATGACCAGAAAATGACAGCGAAGGTTGCCGAGTTTGTTATTCGCAACAAACAAGCCATTTTCTGGTTGTCTCTATTGTTGGTTGTAGGCATTGTCAGCCAAGTGCCCAAAAACAAGCTCAATGACGACACCGTTGGCTACTTCAAGCCCGGCGTACCCTTTCGCAATGCCGCAGACTTTCATGCGCAAAACCTCAGCGGCAATCAGAATATTGCACACAGTCTAAGCTGTGGTGAGCCAGGCTGTGTTAACAAGCCTGAATTTTTACGCGCCGTTGCTGAGTTTGGCGACTGGTATTTGTCACAACCTGAAGTGATTTTTGTGGATACCTATATCGATGTTATCCGGCGCCTAAATAAAAACATGAACCAAGGCGCAGAGAAGCATTACCGCATTCCTGAAAACAAGGCCCTCGCTGCGCAATATCAATTACTCTATGAGATGTCTCTACCTTATGGACTTGATTTAAATAACCAGGTGAATTTTGACAAGTCATCTTTGCGCTTACTGTCTGTTGTCGCTGAGGCTGAGTCGAAGGAATTGATAGAACTGGAAGAGCGCGCGGTTACTTGGTTAGAAACCAATGCGCCCGACATTGCCCGCCACGGCAGTCACGGTAGCTCCGTTCCGTTAATGTTTGCGCATATTGGTCTAAACAATATCAGCAGCATGATCACGGGGTCGATTATCGCCTTAATCGGTGTCACGTTAACACTGCTCATAGCACTGCGCTCTGTACGCTTTGGTACTATTAGTCTATTGCCCAACTCTTTTCCCGCAGCCATGGCCTTCGGCATTTGGGGCGTCACAATTGCTGAAGTCAACTTAGCCGTGGCGGTGGTCTTCAGTGTCACCCTGGGCATTGTCGTGGATGACACGGTGCATTTTATAAGCAAATACCTGCGCGCACGCCGCGAAGACGGGAAGTCGCCCAACGACGCTATCCGCTACGCATTTTCCACAGTCGGCAGCGCATTATTGATCACTACGGTGGTGCTCGCGATTGGCTTTAGCTTGCTTACCTTATCCGATTTCAACGTTAATGCTTATATGGGCGCGATGACGGCAATGACGATTGTAATTGCCGTGATATTTGATTTCTTCTTTCTACCTGCACTGTTGTTGCTCGTCGACAAGAAAGAATAAATCTGAATATATGCGGATAGGCTACGCTCAAGCTATCGCATACAGTCGCTAGTATAGAATTCCCTGCATTTGACGCCTAAAATCCCTTAGATGGGTAAATAGCCAAGGGAATATATTGACACTTCGGCACTAAATTTCTATCGTGCATATCTAGTTTTTTTGCGGTGCAGCACGCCTGCCCGCGTCCATTACCAAACCTAAAGGGGTTTCTTGTGACTGCTACTAATAAAGCATTCTCTGTCGACATTCGCAAAGATGGCATTGCCGTCATCACTATCGACGTTCCCAACGAATCTATGAACGTACTGCAGGCCACCTTCGCTGGTGAAGCCAACGCTGTATTTGAAGACCTTGCGGATAACAGCAAGGTAAAAGCCAGCATACTAATCAGTGGCAAGGACAACTCCTTTGTTGCTGGTGCTGACATAAAAATGCTTCAAGACACCACGTCCGCTGGCGGCGCTGAAACACTGGCGCGTATGGGCCAAATCACATTTGATAAAATTTCTAACAGCAAAAAGCCTGTGATTGCTGCGATTCATGGCCCCGCCCTCGGCGGCGGCTATGAACTAGCACTCGCCTGTCATGGTCGTGTTGCTTCTGATCACAAGAAAACCGTTGTTGGCCTTCCAGAAGTCATGCTGGGTGTATTGCCTGGTTCTGGCGGTACGCAGCGCCTACCTCGATTGATTGGCTTACAAAAAGCATTGCCGCTTATTCTTCAGGGCAAGCAAGTAAAGGCCACTAAAGGTGTTAAGACTGGCATGGTCGATAAGGTTGTGCCTGTTGAGAAGTTACTCGACAGTGCTGTTGAGATGGCGCACAGCATGATTGGCAAAGTAGACCCCAATCGTAGCGCGGCTAAAAAAGACTTCAAAGATATGCTACTAGAAGACAACCCTGTTGGGCGCAAAGTCGTTTTTGACCAAGCGCGCAAGATGGTTAACAAGCAGACGCTTGGCAACTACCCTGCTCCACTCGCCATCATCGACTGTATTGAGTTTGGCTTAGAAAACGGCATGCAAGCGGGCCTTAAGTATGAAGCTAAACGCTTTGGCGAACTTGCGATGACACAAGTTGCACGCGCACTGATGGGCATTTATTTTGCTGACCTTGATATGGCCAAAGACAGCTTTGCGGATGCTGATGCAGTAGCGTTAAACAAAGTTGGCATATTAGGTGGCGGCCTAATGGGAGCAGGCATTGGAACAGTTACTCTGTTCAATGGTAAAAAAGAAGTCGTTATTAAAGACCGTGACGACAAGGGCATTTCTGGTGCGAATAAGCACATTAAAGAAGCGGCCGACAAAAAGCTTAAGTACAAATCGATCACTGAAGCTGAGCACAAGGACTTCTTAAGCAAGTACCAAGGCGTCATCGATTACGCCCCTCTAAAAGATTGTGAAATTATTGTAGAAGCGGTATTTGAAAACTTAGACCTTAAACACCAGATGATTAAGGACGTTGAAGAGAACTGCAACGACAAGATTATCTTCGCGACCAACACCTCGTCTCTAGCATTGAAAGACATTGCTGCAGCGGCCAAGCGCCCCGAGCAAGTGATTGCTATGCACTATTTCTCTCCTGTAGAGAAAATGCCTCTGCTAGAAATCGTCAAGCACGAGAACACGGCTGACTGGGTTATCTCTACCGCAGTTGAATTGGGCCGCGCCCAAGGCAAGAAGTGTATCGTAGTGAAGGACGGCGCAGGCTTCTATGTGAACCGCATGCTATTCCCCTACGCCAATGAAATTTCGTGGATGGCGATGGAAGGTGTTCCGCTAGACCAGTTAGACAAAGCAATGATGAAGGCAGGCTTCCCTGTGGGGCCTATTTCCTTACTCGACGAAGTCGGTGTTGATGTGGCGGGCAAGGTGCAGCCAAACCTAGAAGCACAGTTTGGTGACCGCTTTGCCGCTCCTGAAATGTCTCAGAAGCTAATGGATGATGGCCGTCTAGGTCGCAAAACTAAGAAGGGCATGTTCCTTTACGACCAAGAAACTGGCAAGAAGCAAAAAGAAATTGACCCAGCGGCTTACAAGCTACTCGGCATTCAGCCTAATAAGAAGATCTCTGACTCGGAAATTCAGCGTCGCTCTATCATGCCATTACTAAATGAAGCCGTGCGTTGCTTAGAAGACGGGACTATTGCCTGTGCACGTGATGGCGACTTGGGCGCTATTTTCGGCATAGGCTTCATCCCTTTCTCGGGCGGGCCATTCCGCATGATCGACCGCCTGGGCGCTGGCGCTGTAGTCAATCAACTACGTCGCTACGAAGCTGAGTTTGGTGATCGTTTTGCACCTTGCGATATGTTACTGGATTACGCCAAAAACGCTAAGAAGTTCCATAACGACTGAGCACTTACGATATTGCAGTAATAAAAAGGCCAGCTTTATGCTGGC
>CAZBWS010000080.1:0-9766 GCA_964495705.1 uncultured Gammaproteobacteria bacterium | reverse complement strand
CCCGCTAATGAAAAGCCCGTTCAAAGCGTTTCCCTAAATTATTTATTCGCAATCTGGCTAAGCTGGTTAGCCGTAATCGCTTTTCAGTTGCTCCCATTGCCTGCGAATTGGCTAGAAGTCCTGTCCCCGGCAGCCTTGCAGCTGCGCTGTGATGTACTCAGTGCCGAGGTCTGTTCTGGGCCTCAACCACTGAGTTTATATCCCGAAGAAACTCAACGTAAGCTATTATTCAGTATTGCTCTAATGGCACTGTTCTTCTCCGTGACGCGACTACTTACCCAGCGCAAGCAACTAATCACCTTAATGTATGTGCTATTAATATCAGGTTTATTTCAAGCCGCCTACGGGGTTTTCATGGGCTTGAGCGGTTTGAATTATGGCTTCTTTGCCGTTAAACCCGTAGGACATGGTATGGCGACCGGCACTTTTGTGAATCAAAACCACTTGGCGGGTTATTTAGAAATGTGTGCAGGAATGGGTGTTGGTTTGCTGATTTATCAGTTTCGCGCTGGCGAGAAATTAGATAATTGGCGTGATCGTTTAAGTAAGGCGCTTGAAGGCTTGTTAAGCGCCAAAGTATTGGTGCGTTTGAGCTTGGTTGTTATCGTTATTGGTTTGATTATGACGCGCTCCCGCATGGGTAACTCGGCCTTTTTTGGTGCGGTTGTGATTGGCGGTTTTGCGTGGTTGGTGTTGACGAAGCGGGCCACAAAGATGACGATGTTTATCTTTTTGAGCCTTATACTGGTTGACGTGTACTTGGTGGGCGGGTGGTTTGGTTTTGAGCGCGTTGCGCAGTCGATTGGCAGTACGGACTTGAAAACGGAGTTACGTGTACCCGTAGCTCAATACACTTGGGATATGGCAAAGGACTTTCCTGTTTTAGGTAGTGGACTGGGCTCGTATGCCTCGGTGTTTTCCTCCTATAAGCAGGGCTATACGGGGGCGCTATTTGCCCACGCTCACAATGATTATTTAGAGTTTTTCTCGGAAGTGGGCTTGATCGGCTGTATTCCCCTGGCACTGATTTGGGGCTATGCCTTCTATTGCTCTATCTATGCCATGCGTAAGCGTAAGTCGGCGCTGCATAAGTCACTCGGCTTAGGCTGTTTTATGGCCATGACGAGTATCGCGATTCACTCATCGGTAGATTTTAATTTACAAATACCTGCGAATGCGGCGACTTTTGTACTGATATTAGCCTTGAGCTGGGTGGCCGCACACGGCCGCTTGTCGGGCGGAAAAAAGATAAAGCGAGCTCAATGAATATGTCTTATGTAGATATTCACTGCCACTTATTACCTGGCATCGATGACGGCGCACAGGATATGTCGATGGCTCTTAAAATGACCCATAAAGCGGTAGAGAGTGGCATTGGACGCATTGTAGTGACGCCACATATCCAGCCTGGTATCTACGATAATAATATTCAGCTTATTCAATCGACCTTTGATCAATACCAAGCCGCGGTTGTTGCAGAGTCGCTGAATGTGGAGTTAGCCTTTGCTGCTGAATATCACCTCACTCCCGAATTGCTGGCAGCTGTCGAAGCTCAGCAAGTGCCTTTTTTGGGGGAAGTGGAGGGAGAAAAAATTCTATTGCTAGAACTACCCCATACATCAGTGCCTGCCACTGCTATACAATTGATACGTTGGCTGCGCGCACATAATATACGCCCTCTGATTGCGCACCCTGAGCGCAATCAAGAAATTATCCGTCACCCAGAAAAAATTCGCCCACTAGCCAGTCTCGGTGCTTTATTTCAATTGACTGCAGGTTCTATAACGGGAGTGTTTGGTTCTAAAAGCCGACACGCTGCAGAGTTGATATTGAAATCGGGGTTGGGGCATGTGATTGCCTCTGATGCACATAATTTGAGCCGCAGACCACCCGTATTAGCCGAGGCCCTACAAGCGGCTGCGGGCATTGTGGGTGAGTCCAAGGCGGCGGATATGGTGGATGCTACACCGCGTAAACTGACCGCATCATTGTTTGAGTAAACCCTAGTATTACAGGTTTACATATTCAAGCTACGCCCGCCGTCCACATTCAAAATTTGCCCTGTTATATAGGGGGCTTCTAATAAAAACTGAATCGCCTGGGCGATATCTTCGGCGCTGCCGCTGCGCCCCAAAGGTATTTTTCTCAGAACCGTATTTTCGTGATCCCCGTCACTGTTTTCTGGCCACATGATTGCCCCAGGCGCGACCCCGTTAACACGAATGCTGGGCGCCAGCTCAAGGGCCAAGCTGCGCGTTAAGCCGGCCAAGCCCGATTTAGCTGCGCTGTATATAATATGCTTCGGCATGGCTGTATTGTGGTGGATGTCGATCAAATTAATAATGCAGCCCTGTTGAATATGCTGCGCACAGTGCTGGCTAAGAAACAACGGGGCTTTTAGGTTGCTGCCGACAAGGTCGTTCCAGGCATTTTCATTCAGCTCGGTTATTGCTGTGGGGTAAAAGCTAGAGGCATTATTGATCAATGCGTCTAGTCGCCCCCAGTGCTGCGCCGCACTGGCCGCCAACTGCGCCAAGTCACAGCTAAGTAGGTCGCCCTGTAAAGCGATAGCACTGTTGCCTCGGTTTTGGTTGAGTTGCGTCACTAGCTTATCCGCATCCTGTTGGGAGCGATTGTAGTGAAGAGCGATATTGTACCCCGCCTGGTGCAATCGCCTTGCGGTTTGTGCCCCTAATCGCCTGGCGGCCCCGGTGATGAAAATAACTTTATTATCTGACATTGGCATCTACTTCATATTGATAGCTGAGGTATAATCGGAACCACTTATTGTTTGCCGACGGAATTATCCTAGATGGATATTATTCAACTGATTGTTTTAAGCTTGGTGCAGGGTATCACCGAGTTCCTACCCGTTTCCAGCTCTGCCCATTTAATATTGGTGCCTAAGTTAACCGGCTGGGAAGACCAGGGTTTGCTGTTTGATGTGGCAGTACATGTAGGAACACTGTTGGCGGTATTGTTGTATTACCGTAAAGACGTCACCAATATGGCGGCCGCCTTTCTTGGACAAGGTTTTAAAAAAGGTATGAATGAAGATGCTCGCCTGGCTTGGGCGGTGTTATTGGGCACGATCCCCCTTGGTTTAGTGGGTATATGCTGCCAAGACTTTATCGAGCAAAATTTTCGTGAACCCTTAGTGATTGCGGCATCAACCGTCGTTTTCGGTGTGTTGCTTGGCCTAGCCGCTTGGATGAATAAGGCGCAACGCGAGCTGGGTAGTCTGACGTGGGTTGATGTACTCGTGGTTGGCGGTGCTCAGGCCTTGGCCTTAATTCCAGGCACTTCACGTTCAGGTATTACCATTACCGTCGCACTATTTCGACGCTTTGAGCCCAAAGAGGCGGCGCGCTTTTCTTTTTTATTATCCATACCCGCTATATTAATGCCGTTCTCTTTGTATCTGTTAGAGCTAGTACAAACCCCCGATATCGAGTGGGATTTTTACGCCTTAGCCATCGCGATAGTGCTGTCTTTTATCAGTGCCTTAGGCTGTATTCATTTATTTCTTAAGCTGTTAGAAAAAATCGGTATGTTACCATTTGTGGTCTACCGCTTAATCTTAGGCGCTGTTCTACTTTGGGTGTTCTTACCGGCATGAGTAAAGCGTTCTTAGCGGACTATCGTCAGCCGCTGCGATTGTGGTGGCTATGGTTTGCCAGTGCCTGTGCCTTGGTGCTATTTGTGTGCCTGATGTCATTGGTAAATTTGTCGGATGCGAATATCCAAGTCAGTGATAAAACCCTGCACTTTATGGCGTATTGGAGTATATGTATTTGGTGGCTGCAGATTTTTCGAGGGCGCTGGGTTGGCCTTATTATCGTCGCGGCGGCCATTGCTTTGGGTGTGAGCTTAGAGATCACGCAGTCTTTTCATCCCATGCGTCATATGGACTACCGGGACGCCATTGCTAACTCCATTGGTGCGGTCTTGGGTTATCTTTGCGCGGTACTGGGTTTGCGTAATGCCCTGTCATGGTTTGAAGCGGCCTGCTTTAAGCTACTTCAGCGCGGCTAAATCTTTTTATTGAAATAAGACCAGCGATAGGTGCGTTTGATCTTCACAATAGCTGCCGCACGATGCTTGTCTATTTCTTCCGCCATGGCTTTTCCCTCTAGGCGTAAGCGGGTCATCTGTTTTGCCGTGATGCCGACAGTGGCATGGTAGATGCCTTGTAGGTATTCACGCTGGGGGTGGGGTTTGTCACCGTGTTGTGGCATGCCCCGCGTGGCAGCTTCTGAGGCGCGCAAGAAATCATCAAAACGCTCAGGCTTGCGATAGGCGTCTACTGCCTTGAGTATGGCCAAGGTCTTGGGCGGCGGTAGCTGCTGAGCTTTACTGTAGTGGTCTAGGTTGGCGCAGACTAGGCGTGAAAGATCGCTGAATTCCCTAGGGCACTTTAATTGCTGGCACAGGGTTTTAGCCGTATCGACATCAAGCCCGCTGGTTAATGCTGCAAAGCGCACTGCGGGGCTATCTGAAAGCTTGCAGGCATAGCTTAATGCGGATAGGCCGCGTGTTAGGCTTATTTCATCACCATTAAATACCACTGGTAGCGCGCCGCAGTCTTGTAATACCTCAAAAAAGCGTTGAGGCTGATCTTCTTGCAGGGCTTTGTGCAGCTCTTGCCAGCTGCGCTCGGCAACTAAGTTGTCAGTTTCACCTGCTTCTACCATCGCTTGCATGATCTCCAATGTGCTGGGGGCAACTGTGAATTTTTTATCAGTGGTGTTCTGAGTATAGCGCGCTGCGAAGCGAGCGACACGCAAAATACGCACGGGGTCTTCGGCAAAGGCGGGGGACACGTGGCGCAATAGTCCCGCTTGAATATCGGCACGCCCTTGATAAGGGTCGTGAATGTTACCGTCGTCGTCTTGCGCGATAGCATTGATAGTCAGGTCGCGGCGCAGCAGGTCGTCTTCGAGTGTGACTTCAGGGCTGGCGTGCACGGTAAACCCTGCATAGCCGGCGCCGGTTTTTCGCTCTGTGCGCGCCAGTGCGTATTCATCTTTGGTGTCGGGGTGCAAAAATACGGGAAAGCCTCGCCCCACTTGGGTGTAACCTAGGCTGCGCATTTCCTCGACACTGGCACCAACCACTAACCAGTCGTGGTCATAAACGGGAAAGCCTAATAAATTATCGCGGACGGCGCCGCCAACTAAGTAAATCTGCATAATAGATATGGTAGTCTGCTTGGCTATGGGAATGAAGCACTGTGTTATTTTAATTGCGGTATTGTTGTCTGCCGCGAGCCTATCCGCATGCAGTTCCTTGCGCTATTACTCCCAGGCAATCGCAGGCCAATGGAAGGTACTACAGGCCCGTGAGGATATAGCTGGGCTTATCTCTAACCCTGAAACGCCGGACGCGTTAGTAGATCAGTTGATTCAGGCTCAAGCGATACGGCGCTATGCTTCAGATGTATTGGGGCTGCCGGATAACGATAGCTATACCCAATATGCGGATGTGCAACGCCCTTATGTCGTTTGGAATGTGGTTGCGGCGCCGCTTGATAGTCTGTCGCCACTGCGGCACTGCTTTCCCTTTGCGGGCTGCGTGGTGTATCGAGGGTTTTTCCAGCAGGGTGCGGCACAGGCCTATGCGGATAGCCTGCAACAGCAGGGCTATGAAATATACCTTTATGGTGTGCGCGCATACTCAACGCTGGGTTGGTTTGACGACCCGATACTCAACACAATGTTGAACACAGGCAGTGAGCTGTACCTGGCGGGACTGATATTTCACGAGCTGACTCATCAAGTAGTCTATGTAAAAGGGGCAAGTGAGTTTAATGAATCTTTCGCGACCGCGATTGAAGAGCTTGCCTTGCAACAATGGTTATTGGATAAGGGGCGCACTGATTTGCAACAGCGACAGTTAAGGGGTCAGCAAAGGCAGCAACAGTTTTTCGCATTAGTGCGCCAGCACCGAGAAAGATTACTCGACATATATAGCCAGCCCAGCTTCAATCAAACTGAGAAAAAGGCAGTATATACAGGTTTAGTATCGGGCTATGAAAGCTTGAAGCAAGAGTGGCGTGGCTACAGTGCTTACGACCACTGGTTTGAGAGCCAGCTGAACAATGCTAAGTTAGCTGTTTTTAGCACTTATAATACACAGGTTGATGACATTAAGGCTCACTACCATAGCTGTGGTTTAACCATGCCGCAGTATTTAAAGTGGGTGGCAAGGGCGAAACTAGGCAGTGAATCATTGAGGCGGGACTTTTTCCTTAATAGTGTTCAATGCAGTGACGTTATTAACTCGCTGGACTAGGCTTTAAAATAAGATTGATTTACACTGACTAAATGCCTACGGGCTACCCACAATGGACCTAAAATATGAAATCATCAAAATTAATATCCACAGTGACCTTGTTTTTGCTGTTTGGCCTTTTATCCGCCTGTGGCGGCCGTACCAATATTGAAAGTGACTTGAGTATTAAGGGGGCTCCAGACTGGGTAAATGAAGGCACGCAAGCGGTTAGTGACCAAAAGGGGCGTTTGATCCAAGGTGTTGGCATGTCGGCCGCCCTAGGTGATTTCTCCTTGCAGAAAAGCACTGCAGATGCCCGTGCACGAGCTGAGGTGGCACGTGTACTCTCTTCTTATGTAGAGTCGACAATGAATGATTTTACAGCCAGTGCTGACGGGAAGTTAGACGCGAGTGTAGAGCGAGAAATAAAAAGCAAAACAGCACTGGCTTTAAGCGGCGCCCGTATACTGGGGCACTGGAAAGACAAAAGAACGGGCGATATATACGCCTTTGCTGAGCTAGATATGAAAGAAGTGAATGCAACGCTGAAATCTGCGACAGAGATGAACGAAGGCTTTCAAGCATACTATGACCAGAAGGCGGCTTCTGGCTTTGACCGTTTTGTTGAGGAGAAACAATAATGAATAAGACAGTAACGATGGGTCTGGTAGGCCTAACCGCAATGCTTTTAAGTGCCTGTGGCACGTCGGTTAAACGTATAGACGTCACTGATGAAGTGGATTTGAGTGGCGCTTGGAATGACACGGATTCCCGCCTCGTCTCAGAAGAGATGATTCAGGATGCGCTGTCTCGTCCGTGGGTCGCTAACTTCATGCGCCAAGAAGACCATTTGCCAACGGTGATTGTCGGTACTGTGCGCAACTTAAGCCATGAACATATAAATGTGCGTACTTTTGTAGCTGATATGGAAAGGGCGCTGGTGAACTCTGGGCGTGTAGATTTTGTTGCAGCGAGTGATGAGCGTGGCGAGATTCGTGAAGAGCGAAAAGACCAAGACCTGAATGCGAGTGAATCTACGCGGAACGCGGCGGGCCAAGAGCTGGGTGCAGATTTTATGCTTCAGGGGCAAATCAATACGATTATTGATAAAGAAGGTAAAAAACAGGTGCGCTATTATCAAGTTGATTTAACGATGATTAGCATGGCTAATAACCGTAAAGTTTGGTTGGGCCAGAAGAAAATTAAGAAGTATGTCAAAAATGGCAAGCTGCGCTTTTAACTCGTAAAGCATAGCCAGCCCGATGAGCGTTCATAGCCTATCCGCATTGAAGCTGATAGTTATTGCCACAGCCCTGCTTATGCAGGGCTGTGCTTTTCAGCAGTGGAAAATCAATAATATTGCCCAGCAGTTGCGTGCAGGGGCTACACAGCAGGCGTTGTCCTCGATGCAAGCTGTTGAGCCGCCCAAGCGCGATCAAGCACAGTATTTGTTGAATATGGGGATGTTGAAGCATTTGAATGGCGATTTGTCGGGCAGCACACAAAAGCTACAGCAAGCGAAGCAGCTGATGGCTGAGTTGCAAGCGGTGAGTGTTCGCGAAGTGATCGGCGCTACGACCGTGAATGAAACTTTGCGTAGTTACATTGGCTCGCCCAGTGAGCGTGTCATGGTACAGCAATTATTAGCGTTAAATTATTTGGCCGAAGGGGACTTGGATGGAGCCCGAGTAGAAATGCTACAGGCTGGCGTATTGATGCGTGAAACTGCTCACAAAGATAGTTTGAGCGGCCAATTGGCCAGTGCTTATTTTATGTCGGCGCTTATCTATGAGCTTGGCAAGGAGTGGGATGATGCTTTGATTGCCTACCGGCATACCGCAGAGCTAATGAGTGAGCGCGGACAGGCATTGCCGAATGCATTGCAGGACAGTTTGTTAGGTTTGACACAGAAAGTCGGTTTGACTGAAGAGTATCAACAATATGTACAGCGTTTTGGGCGCAAGGCCAGCGTCCTGCAAGCGGGTGAGGCAGAAGTGATTGGACTGTATTGGGATGGGGTAGTGAGTGCAAAAAAACAGTCTAAAATTTCTATTTTTGCACCGACTTTAAATCACCACGTCTCCCTAGCTGTACCTTCCTATACTGATTTTTATCCAGCCCCTAGTGATGGTTTGTTGAGTGTGGGCTCTCATCAGGCAAAGACCCAGTTATTAGATGATGTTGAAGTGTTGGCGAGGGAGGACTTGCAGGCACAAATGCCCAAAATCACAGCGACAACCTTGCTGCGTGCAGTGGCTAAGCATCAAACCGTGAAACAGGCGCGCGAGGGCGGGCAAAATGGAGGTGGCACTTTGTTTGGCTTTATAGCTGATGTGGCTGCTGTTTTGACAGAGGTGGCAGATGTGCGTAGCTGGAATACACTGCCGGCGAATATTCAAGTGGCTCGCCTGCGCGTACCTGCGGGTAATTACCCTATCAACTTAGGCAGCGCCAGCGCGGGGGCGACCGATCTTAAATTGAAGGCTAATCACACAGCCGTCGTGCTCACCCATGGTGTCAGCAGCGAACTGTTTTTGTATACAACCCAATAGTGCTTGGCTAGGAGAGAGAGTATGAGTACCCGTTTAATAAAGTTATCCGTATTAATAGTTGTTACAGGTGTACTTAGTGCATGTTTGACCGCTAAGCAGCCAGTATGGATTACCAAGGCTGCAGAGCAGTACCCTGCGAAAGAATATTTGTCGGCTAGTGGCTCATCCGATGAGCAAAATACTGCGGATAGTCGCGCCTTAGCAAACTTAGCACGCATTTTTGAAGTGGCTATAGATGATAGCGCGATGGACTTTAGTGAGGCTATTGTGAGCAGCCAAAACGGGCAGCGCCAAATTAACAACGAGCAGCGCGTCGCGCGCAGTGTGAATACCTTTACTGAGCAAGTGCTTGAAGGTGCACAGGTGGTTGAACATTGGCGAGGTGAGTCTGGGCCTCATTATAGTTTGGCTATATTAGCCAAGGCTCCAGCGGCTGACCGCCTGCGTACGAAAATAAATAGCTTAGATAAGAAAACCACAGACCTGCGTAGCTATAGTGCCAAACAAGCTAACAACCCCGTTGCGGCTTTAAGTGCCTTAGAGCAAGCACGCAAAATACAAATACAACGGGCGCAACTCAACCGTAATCTATCTGTAGTTAGTGGTAAGGGAATAGGGGCAAGAAATAATGCGGATAGTCTAGAAACACAAATTCGCGAGGCGCTTACCGTGCTTCGCTTTGATATCGACGCTCGCCCGACACAGTTAGACTTAGGCTTGCAAAGTGCAGTTAATGCGCTGGGGGCACAGTACTTTGAACGCTCGGCTTATATTGTTGAAGGTAAGATGGATACTGAGCCACTACAAAAAAAGCAGGGCTGGTATTGGCTGCGAGGGTCGGTGCAATTAAGCCTACGCAAAGGCGATGAGGTTATCGCCAAACAGCGCTGGCCCATTAAAGTATCTGCGGTGGATAAAGGTATGGTAGAACAACGCGCCCA
>CAZBWS010000079.1:0-10027 GCA_964495705.1 uncultured Gammaproteobacteria bacterium | reverse complement strand
GCCGCGCCCTATATCCACGCACACCGTGGCAAGACCGTGGTGCTCGCCTTTGATGGCGCGGCGCTACTCGAATCGACGTTCCCCAGCTTGATCGAAGATATCGCCCTACTGTCTAGCTTGGGACTGAAATTAGTCTTGGTGCACGGCGTGCGCCCCCAAACCGAACAGGCCTTACAAGCGGCGGGGCAACAAACAGAAATTCATAATGGCCTGCGCATCACCGACCAAGCGGCACTGTCCATCGTCAAGCAAGTGGTAGGTAGTGTCCGTGTAGACATCGAGGCGCTACTGTCCACCAACACGCAAAACACCGCCATGGCGAATAGCGCTCTGCATATTGCCTCGGGCAATTATGTTACCGCTCAACCTGTAGGCGTGGTGAATGGCATTGATCATTTACATACCGGCAAGGTGCGTAAAATCCATGCAGCCGCCATCCAGCAACAGCTCAACAATAACAACATAGTTTTACTCTCCCCTCTGGGTTACTCACCCACAGGGGAAGTCTTCAACTTGCGCGCCGAAGATGTTGCAGTTTCCGCCGCCGCGGCGCTGCACGCGGATAAGCTGGTGTTCTTGATGGAGTCAGAATCCCTGCAACATCAAGATGGTCAGCGTGTTGATCAGATGAATGCCAAACAGGCGCATTTGCTCAGCGCGAATAGCCACTTCGACGACGAGCTGATCACCCACTTGCGCTCGGCCATTACCGCCTGTGAACAAGGCGTGGCACGCACCCACTTGATTAGCCGTCAGCACGAGGGTGCCTTACTACAAGAGCTGTATACCCGCGACGGCCAGGGCTGCCTGATCACCAACGACATCTACGAAGATACTCGCCCCGCACAGATAGACGATGTGTGCGGCATTTTGGATTTACTCAAGCCCTTGGAGGATGCAGGGGTGCTGGTATACCGCTCTCGGGAGCAACTGGAACTAGAAATAGCCCACTTCACTGTTGTCGAGCGCGACGGCAAGGTGATCGCCTGCGCAGCCCTCTACCCCTATGCGCAAGAGGGCTGCGCTGAGCTGGCTTGTATAGTGGTCTCCCCTGAATACGGTGAATCGGGTCGCGGCAATGCCCTGTTACATGCAATAGAAACTCAAGCTCAGCAGCTCAACGTCGAGACACTCTTTGTGCTGACCACCCAAACCGCGCACTGGTTTATCGAGCGAGGCTTTGCTGAGGCGAGCCTGGAGCAACTGCCAGAACAAAAGCGCGAACTGTATAACTTGCAGCGCAATTCTAAAGTGTTTTGCAAAAAACTGTAATTTCACCCAGCGGTATTAGCAATGCAAAACATGCTCAAAGCCCTCACCCGGGGCATCAACACTTTCAATAAAGTCATCGGCTACAGCGTCGCCTGGCTAGCCATTGCTATGATGCTAGTCACTAGCTTGGTGGTGTTTTTGCGCTACGGCTTAAATGCGGGTTCGCTGATGCTACAAGACTCTGTCACCTATATGCACGCCAGCTTGTTTATGCTCGGCACCGCTTATGCTTTACAACAAGAAGCCCATGTACGCGTGGATATTTTTTATCGCGGCTTTAGCCTGCAAACAAAGGCTTGGGTAGATAGCTTGGGGGCAATCGTTTTCTTACTCCCCCTCTGTGTGTTTTTATTCTGGATCAGCTGGCACTACGTTGCCCAGTCTTGGAGCATCCAAGAGTCCTCCGCTGACGCAGGAGGCATCCCCGCCGTATTTTTATTAAAAAGTTTATTGCTGGCCATGCCTGTTTTATTAGGCCTGCAAGCCATCAGTCAAATCGCCAGTAACCTCCTCATCTTACTCAAAGAGGAATCTTAATATGATAGAAATGATTCCTTTTATTATGTTTGCTGCTGTGTGCGTTTTACTCATGCTGGGCTACCCCGTGGCCTTCACTCTCGCGGGTACGGCATTGATATTTGCCAGTGGTGGCATCATTAGCGGCCACTTTGAACCCAGCTTACTCAAGGCTATCAGCGAACGTCTATTTGGCACGATGACTAACGGCACCTTAATTGCTGTGCCTCTATTTATTCTCATGGGAGTCATGTTAGAGAAATCGCGTATTGCTGAAGATCTACTCGAAAACATGGCCAAGGCCTTTGGCAAGATCTCTGGAGGCTTGGGAATGTCTGTGGTGCTAGTCGGCATGTTACTCGCCGCGAGCACGGGCATCGTCGGCGCAACAGTGGTCACCATGGGCTTAATGTCCTTGCCGACCATGCTCAAGCGTGGCTATAACCCCGCACTGGCAACGGGCACTATTTGCGCGACTGGCACCTTGGGGCAAATCATTCCCCCGTCTATTGCACTGGTGTTACTGGGCGACATACTCTCCAGCGCCTACCAGCAAGCTCAACTCAACCTCGGCGTACTAAACCCTAAAACGGTGTCAGTGGGCGATCTCTTTATCGGTGCATTGATACCTGGGCTACTACTGGTCATAGCCTATATGGCGTATATCTATATCTACGCCAAACGCAACCCCGAACAAGCTCCCGCCCATACTGATGACGGCACGTCTGCGCGAGCTATCGCTGTTAGCTTATTACCGCCGCTGGTACTGATCACCCTCGTATTGGGCTCCATCCTTAGCGGCATTGCCACACCCACAGAAGCGGCGGGCATCGGCGCTCTAGGCGCTACATTATTAGCCTTACTCAAGGGCCAGCTCAATCTTCAAAAACTCGGCGAGGTCAGCCGCTCCACCTTAGAAGTCACCGCTATGGTGTTTACCATTCTTATTGGCGCATCCTTGTTTTCATTGGTATTCAGAGGCTTTGGCGGCGAAGAAGCGATTACACACTTTTTTAACGAACTACCCGGTGGTGCCTTCAGTGCCATGCTAGTCGTGATGCTGGTAATTTTCTTACTCGGTTTTATTTTAGACTTTATCGAAATCACCTTTGTTGTCGTACCCATCATAGCCCCAGTGCTATTAGCCATGGGCTTAGACCCCGTATGGCTAGGCATCATGATTGCCATGAACTTACAAACCTCATTCCTTACCCCGCCCTTTGGCTTTGCGTTGTTCTATTTACGCGGCGTGGCGCCAGACTCTGTGCCAACCAGTACAATTTACAAAGGGGTTATTCCCTTTATCGCCATTCAAGTACTCGCACTCATTGCATTAGCATTCTTCCCCGAGCTGGCTACTTGGCTACCCAACTCACTACGTTAGCCGTGCCGATACAAAAATACTTACAACATTACTCCCCTCATGTACTGGCACAAGTTCAGCAAATGCTGGACGAAAAACGCTTGGCTCAACATATACTCAAAAAATACCCCACACCCCATAACATTGCTAACGATCAAGCACTGCGCGAATATACCCAGCTGATTAAAAATCAACACATGAAAAAATCAGCCCCCTTAAGTAAAGTCATTTACGATGGCAAAATACAATCGGTACAACGCGCCCTTGGTCTGCACAGCTATGTATCACGTGTGCAAGGCGGCAAACTAAAAAGCAAGCATGAAATTCGCATCAGCAATGCCTTTAAAAAAGCACCCGAAGCCTTGCTGAATATGATTGTCGTCCACGAACTAGCCCATTTAAATGAAAAAGCACACAACAAAGCCTTCTATCGCTTATGTGAACATATGCTGCCTGACTACCATCAATTAGAATTTGATATGCGCCTATACTTAGTTCAATTAGAAACGACTGGCAGTCTTTACTAAACCCCATACACCACAGGAAACACCATGAGTGATACGACATATACCCCACCTAAAAAATGGCAATGGGAACAAAACAACGGCGGCAAATTTGCCAACATCAATCGCCCAACTGCTGGCGCGAGCCATGAGCAAGCTCTACCCATTGGCCAACACCCCTTACAGCTCTATTCGTTAGCCACACCCAATGGTGTCAAGGTCACTATCCTCTTAGAAGAGCTGCTCGCCCTAGGGCTAGAACATGCAGAGTATGACGCGTGGATTATCGACATTATGCAAGGAGATCAATTCAGCTCAGGCTTTGTCGATGCAAACCCTAACTCTAAAATCCCCGCGCTAGTCGACCACAGTACACAACCACCGCAGCGCGTATTTGAGTCGGGTGCAATACTGCTCTACCTAGCCGAAAAATTTAATGCCTTTATACCCGCTCAAACAAAAACAGAGTGTCTTAATTGGTTGTTTTGGCATATGGGCTCAGCGCCATTCTTAGGCGGTGGCTTTGGGCACTTCTATGCCTATGCGCCAGAGAAATTTGAATACCCGATCAATCGCTTCAGTATGGAAGTGAAACGTCAGCTCGATGTATTAGACAAACATCTCGCTAACAACTCCTATATGGCCGGAGATGAATACAGTATTGCGGATATGGCCATTTGGCCATGGTATGGGGCGCTCGTACTGGGGCGCTTATACGAAGCCGCTGAATTTTTAGACGTCAACAGCTATAGCCATGTAATGCACTGGGCCAAAGACATAGATGCACGTCCTGCGGTACAACGCGGACGCAAGGTCAACCGTGTATGGGGTGAAGAGCATGAACAACTACGCGAACGCCACAGTGCGGCTGATTTTGACCACATAAGTAAAACCTAAAGAAGTGGCAAAAACATATACGGATAAAAAAGCCTAGCACGAAGGCTAGGCTTGTTAGTAACGCCACATACTAAACAGAGTAAAAGGCGCTGTTTATGTGCTTTGTTATAAGCGTCTACAACAAATTACTGGGGTCAAAACCTTCTTTCTCTGGTAATTCGCTTAAGCGTATAACAATGGAATGTACCATTTTGTCTGCCTTAACAGCGCCAACTATTTCGCAAATAATCAAATAAGTATAATGCGAAAAAACCGAGCAATCCGCTTTACTGATACCTTCATCAATACCCAACTGAGTAAAGCCCGAGTTAACCCAAGACTTGATAAGATTCCACTGAGCTGTGTCTAAGTCACCCTGTTCTTCTATGAGTATTTCCTGGAAGTCGACAAAAGCACTTTTGCTGATTTTTTTAACCTCGGCAACAGACTCTTTAAGAAAGCTAGTAATCATTAGCCACTGTGGGGAATTAGGCGCATTAAAAGACGGTACCTGTACTGCCTCTGCCCGACCTCCCTCTGCATTAACAGGGGCAACGTCTAGCATAACAGCAGGCACTGGCGGCAACGCCTCTAAGCTCAATGTCATGGCTGCGTGTAGAGCAACCATAAAGGAAGATTTTTCCTTAGACGTCAGATCCAAATAGGCATGTAAGTCCGTAGAAAAATCAACCACATTTAAAACCGATTTGGAGTGGTTAGCCTTCCAGTAGTTAAACCCTGCATGTTGTAAGGCATAATCTGCTGTCATACGCTTCAAGGCTTTATAAACAGCCCGGCTTTCAAATTCAAACTGATGATTAGACATATTATTCTGTAGCGGATGAGTTAATAGGCGTATTCATAAATTCGCCATAGCCCACTTCATGGTGCTCAGAGAGATCTAACCCGCGCTGCTCAAACTTAGTATTAACACGTAAGCCATTGGTGAGGCGATTTAAACCCCAATACAACGCTAAAGATAAAGAAACAGCCCAAATAAATGCGACAATAACACCAATGGACTGGGCTGCGATACGCTCAACATTAAACATATCTCCCTGATAAAATAAGCCCACAGCGAAAGTACCCCAAGCACCGCAAAAACCGTGTACGGGAATGGCACCAACCACATCATCAATCTTCCAACGGTGTAGGAAGTTGGTTGACGCGACTAAAATAATACCACCGATAACGGCAGTAATAAGTCCACTAGAAACAGAGAGCACATCAACACCTGCAGTAATTGATACTAGACCCGCCAGTGCGCCGTTCACCGTATGTGTCATTTTAACTTTTTGGCGAGTAGCCAACATCCAAAAAATGGCGCCACAAATGCCACCGATGGCACCCATATGCGTGACTAATAAAATCTGACCTAGATTAGAAAAGTCCTCATTTACCGATCCGCCGTTAAAGCCAAACCAACCAAACCACAGTAAAAATCCACCCACAGAGATATACGGCAAATTATGACCCGGTATTTCATGTAGTGCGCCTTTACGGCTATAGCGCCCGTGACGAGGCCCCAAAACCAACAATGCACCTAAGGCAGTCCATGCGCCAATACCGTGAACCACCGTTCCACCCGCCGAGTCATAAAAGCCTAAACTTGCTAGCCAGCCTGGGTTTTCTTCAGTGCCACCCCAAACCCAACTACCAAAGATCGGGTAGATAATCGTTGTCAGCAAAAAAGCACCCGCCAAGTAATGTGTAAACTTAAAGCGTTCTGCTACAGCACCGGATACAATCGTCGCCGCAGTAGCGGCAAACATCATTTGGTACACCAAATTCATATTGTCTTTATTGCTATCAAAGTTAGGCAGAAAATCACTCGTGCCTATCCAACCACTTTCATTTAAACCAAACATTAAGCCATAGCCAAATATCCAAAAGCCTAAAACACCAAAACCAATATCCGTGAAGTTTTTCATAATCACGTTGACGGTGTTTTTAGAGCGCACCATTCCGCTTTCAACAAACAAAAAACCCAGCTGCATTATAAATACTAAGATACAACAAACGGCAATCCAAATTGTATGACCCATAGAATAAAGTTCTTCTGAGCTGACTTCTTGGGCAGAAACAGATATTGGCATTACGCACAACAATATATAGACCAGTAAATTTTTCATTGCTTTAATCCAGGCTAATAATCAAACTGGCATTGTGGTTATGCCAGATAATAGGTATCACATAAATCTGCGGCGTCTCCGTCATGTGTACAACAGAGTCATGGCTCCCGCTAAGTACTATGGGTGTGGAAATGATAAATTCATGTCCCAGTAATTCACGAGCATTACCCGATATGGTATTTGCAATTTCACCCGCCAGATCAATCAAATTTTCTTCACTCACATTGCTGACATTGAGTGTATTCAACAAGCGCGTTAGTAGCTCGTCAGAAGACGAGAAAAAAACAGCCCCTGTATCTCTACCAGAAATACTAATAAAGCTGGTGTATTTCTGAAAATGCTCATTCATTGAACTGATTAAAAAAGGAGATCCTACACGTGCCGAGGCCCCGCCAAACTTCGAAAAATATTTAACTGTGCCATCTACAAATATTTGTAACTTTTCACTTTCCACGCATTAGTCCTCTATTAATTCTTCTATTGATTCAATCAAATCTAGCTTGTCAAATGGCTTACATAAAAAGCCTGACGCTCCCAATTTAATTGCCTCAAGCAATGTTTTTTTGTCCGACAGGGCAGATATCACTAAGATGCGAACATTGGTGTCGATTTCCATGATCTTCTTTATCGTTTCAATGCCATCCATCAACGGCATTGTAATATCGAGAGTCATAAAATCTGGACGATAAGTTTCAAACTGAATAACAGCTTCAACCCCATTTTCGGCCGCACCAACAAATTCAAAGTCATGATCTTTAAGTGAATCTTGTATAATTGTTCGGATAACGTTGGAGTCATCCACTACCATAAATTTCATTTTGTTAACCTTATTTTTTATGCGGCTTTGGGGAATACAACTCTGAAACGGCAGTAGCTATCTTTTTTATAGTTAACACCCATCTTAGCTTTGTTTTGTTTTATTGTATTTCTAACCAAGTCCAATCCAACGCCTCGTCCAGAATCCATATCGCTTTCATCCTGTGTAGAAAACCCAGGGCTGAAAATAAGCTTGGCAAACTGATTACTTGTTGTGATTTTTTTCGAACTTTCTTCAGAAATTAAATTTTTCTCTATCGCTTTATTCAATACCTTTTCTTCATCAATACCTTGGCCGTCATCTTGCACAATGAGTTCATAACCTTTTTCGCCGATATCCTTGAAGCTAACCAGTATTTGTGCAACCGAAGACTTCTTCTTCTCTAAGCGACTTTCTGCGCTTTCGATACCATGAGCTAAACTATTGCGAACGAGTTGCACAGAGATATCACTAACAGCATTTTCCAATTCGTCTGGAATACTTGCTTCATCCATCCCATACAGATTGACTTGCGCTGGCTTATTCAAGCGTTGCGATAAGTTTTGCACCAAAGACTGTAAATTATGTAACGACGTATCAGAAGCGTCTTCAACAGCAGGACTATTAGAATTTCGACTAATACCTGACACCTTTTCAACCAGCGCCTGCATATTATTTAGCTCATTAAACATGTCCTTTAGTTGACTGGTAAATGGTAGCAAGTCACTTCCATCAATTTTAACTTTAGACTTCAGTTCATCTAAGCCGCTTTCAACTTCATGTGCCAAGGCTTCAAAGTTATAAAGCTTTAAGCTAGCTGCATCACCTTTGACCTTATGCATGTGACGAAAAATAGTATTGATATTATTTTTCATCTCAAAGCCAGTTTGTGCGCTGTTTTTTAACATGTCATTAACCACGTTAAGAGCGGTTTCGGTAGCGAGGAAAAACTTAGATAGGGAGTCGCTATTGACATGCAATATACTCATTAACAAATCAATCTGTGAGTCTTGCTTTTCCTTAGTATCTTCAAGCTCTTTTCTCAACATAACTTCTTTACTGATATCTGTAGTAGAAACCAGTAAATAAGCTAATTTATCATTTTCAAAAACGCGCTTAAATTTAAAACCGAGATAGCGATCTTCAACACTTCCATCAGGGCGGGTAATGTGAACCTTAACTTCTGTCAACGGGTTCAAACCTTCAATCAGGCGTTCTTTTACCCTTTCTCCAAACAGTATTTCAATAAAGTCACGGGCGTTTTCAACATCACTGGGCACAACATACTGACCAATAAATTGAAAGAAATCACCTTCTAAGTCTTTCTCTGTAGAAAACATTTTCTTCAGTGATTCTGACTGCTCTATACCAATCGCATTGTCACGACCAATCAAGAACAAACCTTCAGATACGGTCGCCATAATGTTGGCCGTTTCATTTTTGGTACTCTCGGATACTTTTTCAGACTCGCCCAGGCGCTTAAAAATAATGGTTAGTAACAAAAAATATAATAAAATTGAAAAAATGATTCCGATAGCCATAAACGACAAGGCTAATTGAGACTTGCTCTTGTACTGCTTATTCGCAAGCTGCTGGCTATTTTGCAAACTCGCCTTAATTGCAGCCATTTCAATTTCAGCAGATTTTTCAGCGGTATTCAAAGCCTGCTCCACAGCAGAAAAATCATCAGCTGCTTGGCTTTGAGCAGCCATTAAAACCAATGCTAAATCATCTAAGGCAACGCTATCCTCTAACACGCCCTGCTTGGCTAGCTCAATCTCTGAAGTCGTCTGTGTTAATTGTTGCTGAATAGATTGGTATTGCTGTTCCGCATCCAGCTGAGATTTGGCCAGTTTAGCTTGGCTGCTATCCAGCTGCTTTAAAGCCTGAGCAAATGCACTTGTCTGCTCCTGCATTTTGGTAGGCATCGATACTTTGCGGCCATCACTCAGGATAAACGACCGACCCTGTGCAGATTTTTCCAAAAAATCTGACCGCAGTGCTGACTGACTAGGTAAGTGGTCTGAGCCTAGTTCGTTGACAACAGAAACATAATTCAAGCTACCCACAATATTTCTTTGTACAAAGAAATTAATAGTGGATATGGCCAACAGAAGAACAAAAAACAAAGACATCGCAATCAACAGTGATCGATACTTTGACACTTGGAATTTTGAAAACATAACTATACTCGCCGCTTTAATATTTTTTGTGAGTCTACATTACTGTTTGTAAATAGTATGTAAAGAAACATTAACACCAAAAGGAAATGGTAATGCGAATCAAACACATTAAAAAACAAGTTACAGCGGTATATCATTTATTTTTTCTAAAAAAGCATATCAATGCATAAAAATCAGTCTATCGTAACTTATCCGCATATAGATGAATGACTAACGCGAGAGCACAGGCTTACTTAATTAAGCACTAAATGCGCTCTACCGCTAATTTTTAATTGTTCTTCCAGTAATTAAGGAGCTAAGAAAGATTAATTTATGACAAGGCATCTTAAATAGGTTGACTTTATTAAAGCGAGGGATTGACGCATTCTCATGTCTATATACAGAGA
>CAZBWS010000078.1:0-10248 GCA_964495705.1 uncultured Gammaproteobacteria bacterium | reverse complement strand
CGTCAGCCATTTGGTCGACGGTGTAACCGGCAGCAGCCCCCGCGGCTTGCAGCTTAGCAAAATTAGTTGTGGATGGATTGCGCTCCATATATTTAACCGCATCAATAGCAATCTGCTTATGAGTAGGCTGCGTAAATGCAGAAGCTGAAGTAGCAGTGCCAAGTAGAGCCGCTGCAATGGCAAGGCTTTGAAGTACTCGCATAGTTATCACCTGTATAATAATGTTATAGTATAACGAAAATAAATCGCTTGATTTAAGGTTACACAATGTGATCGATTGCTGCATTCAAAAACAGGCTAAAAAAGCCTGTTTTTGAAAAAATATTTAAACAACTGTTTGAACTATTTGATTTCGACTCAAAAAAAGCCAAAAGTACTTCATGGGATGATTTTCTTGGCTTGCTATTTCCCCGAGCTAGTTTCTTCAGCATCGTTAAATGCTGCAGTATCCGCTTCAAACTGGCTCAAATCCAATAAGGGAGTTTCAACGTCAGCCAGTTCAGGGTTTTTTTCTAATAGTTCAGCCTTCATTTTCTCTAGTGCTGCTATTTTCTCATCGGCAATTTGTTGATACTTCTCCCTATCAGGTACTTCATATTGCTCTAAAGAGGCCATATGTGCGCGAATTTGGTTGATTTTGGGGTCTACAGCTTTAACAAATCCTGCAAACACTTGTTGCGTTTGTGCTTCTTCATATTGCCGATATAGCTCTGGGTCTGCGAGTTCTTCCGCGGTAGGCAATACGCGCTCAGCGCGACGTTTAAGTGGAGGCGTGCGGGGATCACCACCTTTGGCGGCACGTAATGCTTCTATTTTAGCGGGAGAAAAGCCGTACTCTTCAATGAGCTTCGCACTTTGAGCATCGGCTTCAGCCTTTTCTAAGTCCTCTTCAGCGGGTTTTTCCTTGATGGATGGAGCCTCTTGCCAACCTCCGCCAGACTCTACGGCATCGTCACTGCCTGGCTTGGCCTGTGTCGAAGTAGCAACTGTTGCCGAATTGCCGTCTTGTAATTTCGTTATAGCAAAGCGCAGGCCAATAAGTACCGCGACAACAGCTAAGCCAATGAGTAATGGTTTGATTTTCATGTGTTCACCTAATATATAGTTATCTATTTTTCTCTGACTATAGCCTATTAAATTGGCTTAATGCTATCGATTTAAACGACCTCGAATAAAATTGTAGGCTTTACCGTTGCGGCTTTATCCTCGTCGTACAACAAGTATAAATACTGCACTGCGGCGTAAATCATGGGCATATGGCGTAGCTAATCGTGGGAAATGGCTGGGTTTTATTGTATTGTTGCGGCCTTGTTGAGTTTACTGCGGCTGTGTCGCTTCAATCTCTAATATAAAAAATCATGCGAAGAGGAGCTTAGGCTTATGAGCAAAGATATCAGAGTTGCCATTGTTGGCGGCGCACGTACACCATTTGTAAGAGCGATGGGTGTGTTGAAAACCCAAACAGCTGACGATCTATCAGTGGCCGCAGTTAACGGTCTACTAGATCGTACAGGCGTTGATGTTAAGGATGTGGATTTCTTAACGTGGGGTATCACAGTTGTTGATTCTCGTATCCCAAATATGGCACGTCAGGTTATCCTGCGTTCTAACCTGACTCCTTATACTCAGGCATTGACCGTTACAGATAACTGTATTTCTGGCACATCTGCAATGCAGAACATTTACCACCAAATCAAAGAAGGCCGCATCGAAGTGGGTGTTGCTGGTGGTGTTGATTCTATGTCTAACCCTGTTTTGCGCGTTAATAAAAAAGCGACTCGTGTTATGGCTGACGCGGCTTATATGAAAACTATGGGCGATCGCTTAAAGGCGTTTTCTACCTTGCGTCCTAAGGATATGTTCCCTGAGCGTCCGGGCGTTGCAGAGCCATTCACTGGCCTAACGATGGGTGAGCACTGTGAGCTTATGGTTAAGGATTGGGGTATCACGCGCGAAGCACAAGATCAGCTAGCGGCTAACTCCCAAGCGAATGCCGATGCAGCTATTAAAGATGGCCGCTTAGGAGCAGAAATTGTTCCTGTTGCTGGCGTAACAGCTGACGACGTTCCACGTCCGGGTACGACTTATGAGAAGCTGTCTGGCCTGAAGCCTTGCTTCGATCGCTCTGGCGCAGGCACTTTGACGGCAGGTAACTCGTCTGCATTGACTGATGGTGCTTCTTGTATGATGTTGATGTCTGAAGAGCGTGCTAAGAAAGAAGGGCTAGAAATTTTAGGCTTTATTGAAGACTTTGAAGTGGCTTCTGTTGATCCGAATGACGGTTTATTGATGGCACCTGGGGTGACGGTACCTCGCTTGTTGAAGCGCAATAAGTTGGACTTCGATAAGATCGACTTGGTTGAAGTACACGAAGCCTTTGCTGGTCAGGTTTTATGTAACCGCGCCGCTTGGTCACAGGGTTGGAAAGAGCCAGCGATTGGCGAAATTCCAGAAGAGAAGTTCAACGTAACCGGTAGCTCCTTAGCACTCGGCCACCCATTCTCTGCAACGGGCGGTCGTATTATGACGACGATGGCTAACGAGCTTAAGCGCCGCGGCGCGAAGAAGGGCTTGGTGAGTATTTGTGCGGCAGGTGCATCTGCATCAGCAGTGCTGATTTCTCGTGACTAAGGCTCAGCTCTGAATAAATAGGCGTTTATATGATGTCTACTTATTGAAAAAGCGCCGCTGTTGCTACAGCGGCGCTTTTTTTTGTCGCCACAACAGCCTAGAATAGCTCGCGATGAATGCGGATAGTCTCACAACGAGTATTTTTACTCAGATCATACAAGGTTCAGCGCCTGGGGCGATCGCCTATGAGGATGAAGACTGTGTGGTGTTGATGGATGCATTTCCAATGCTGCCGGGTCATGTATTAGTGATACCCCGTGTCGAACATATCCGCATACGTGACTTAGCTCCCAGCTTGCGCAATCACTTATTTGAAATTGCGACAGTATTGACTCAGGTTATGGCTGACTTGGGAATGTCCTGTGGTGATGCCAATATTGTTATTAATGATGGGAAGTATTCGGGGCAAAGTGTGCCCCATGTACATTTACACGTTGTGCCACGACAAGCTAGGGATGGCTTTCCCTTTCCCGCGCTATTGCTAAACCTAATGCGTAAGCTGAGAAAAAAAAGGGTGTCTAGTAATGAGCTAAACATCATCGCGGCTCGCTTGCGCGAAAAACTACAATCACAGTTAGATAAACAACCCTAGAGAAAACTATGTTGTCATTTTTACCCGGCCCATTCTTAGCGACGATAACGAGCATTTTTTTCATATCGAGCGTTATATTTTGGGCGTTTATTTTATTTTATCCCATCTTATTGCTGAAAATTATTTTAACACCCACACCGTGGCGTAAATATGCAGATAGCATTTTGACGAGCATTGGTGAATGCTGGGTAGCAACTAATAACTCTATTATTAAACTTACGCAAAAAATTGAGTGGGATGTGGAAACACAGGGAGAATTGAGTAAGGATGAGTCTTATCTGATAACAGCAAACCATCAATCTTGGGTGGATATTGTAGTTTTGCAACGCATGTTTACAGGCAAGGGCAGGGCGCCATTCCCCCGCTTCTTTATTAAGCAAGAACTTATCTGGGTGCCTATTCTCGGTCTGTGTTGGTGGGCGCTAGACTTTCCCTTTATGAAGCGCTTTAGCCGTGAGTATTTAGACAAAAATCCACATATGCGAGGCAAAGATATTGAAGCTACACGCAAGGCTTGCGCACACTTTAAAGAGAAGCCTGTATCGATCATTAATTTTTTTGAAGGCACACGTTTTACCTCGATTAAGCAACGGCGTCAGCAGTCACCTTTTAATCATTTGCTTAAACCTAGAGCTGGCGGTGCCGCTTTTACACTGAGTGCTATGGACGGCTCGATCAAAAAGCTTATCGATGTAACCATTGTCTACCCCAGTGGGGAAAAACAGTTTGGTGATTTATTTACTAATCGTGTGCGAAAAATAATTGTTCGAACTAAAGTTATTGATATTCCAGAAAACTATTTGTCGGCTGACTATGAAAATGATGAAGCGTTCCGGGAAGATTTTCAAAACTGGATTAATGACTTGTGGTTAACCAAGGATCAAGAAATAGAAATGCTTTTAACGCAAGAAAACAGTGTTGAAAAACAGGCTTAAAAGGTATTACTTAATGTATTTTTTTAGCGCCGAACAATGCTGGCTGACAAAAAACGAAAGAGAGACTTATGCCATATAAACCTTCAAAAAGCCCTTTGTTATCCATGTGGAAAAGATTTGGTAACAGTGCCCTTGGGCGCTGGCTGGTCAGTCGAGGGGTGTGTTTTACCGCACCTTACTTTCGCACTATTAGCCCACAGTTTGTCGATGTGCAGGCGGGGCGAGTAGAAGTGGTTTTTAAAAAGCGCTGGGGCGTTACCAATCACATTAAAACCGTGCATGCGATTGCTATGTGTAATGCGGCTGAACTTGCTGGTGGGGCTTGTCTCGACGTGTCATTGGATTCTAGCTATCGCTGGATACCTGTAGGGATGACCGTGGAATACTTGAAAATGGCCAGAACTAATCTGCGCGCTGTTTGTGAATACCCAGATTATGCCTCTATTACCGAAGGTGATGTGCTTATGCCGGTTTCAGTATTCGATGCCAATGATGTTGAAGTTTTTCATGCGGATATCAGCATGCGGGTTTCAGCTAAGAAAAAATAACTTGTTACTAAGCTAAATGAATAGGATAAGCCATGCTAGCTAAATCCATTACCGTATTATTAGTTCTTATAGGCCTGATTAATTTCGCGCCTGTTTTGGGTGTGCTCTCTGTCGAGCGCTTACACAGTTTATACGGTATTACTTTAGTCGATAATAATATCGTTTTACTGATGCGGCACAGGGCTTTACTGTTTGGAATCGTTGGCTGCTTTGTTATTTACTCAGCATTTATGCCGAGCTTACAGCCCGTTGCTATGTTGATGGCTGCCGTTAGTATGCTTGGTTTTATTTTGCTTGCACAGCAGGGGGCTGCTTATAACGAGTTCATTAATAAAATCATTAAGGTTGATTGGGTGGGTTTAGCATTATTTCTAGTTGCCGTCGCGTTATATGTCGTTAAACGAGCGCAGTCCTAGAAGGTCGGCAGTCTTAATAATACGCGTTGCACGGTTTTACTCACATTATCTAAAATCGAATATTAACCACTTCGAGTAAGCCGTAAGCAATAATTAATATTCCCAGCACAGTGTGAAAATACTTAGGCTTTACAATCGTAACCACTCCACACACTAAGCAAATGATGGGGTAGATTTCGTTGAAGTTAAAAGTGATACTCATATCGTACTCATGCAGTTAAAAGCTTGACTATAACAGCTTGCAGTTTCGCTTGCTAAGTTGTCATAGAAGCTTCAAAAAACCGACATATTTCTGTCACCTCTATTGTGCATAGTGGCAGTATGGAAATAGATAAAAGGCACAAGTCAAAAAATCGCGATGCGCGTTCAGGGCGCACTCACTATCGTACAATCTGGTTATCCGATATTCATCTAGGTAGCAAAGGCTGCCAAGCCGAGCAATTACTTAGCTTTCTGAAAAACCACAGCTGCGATACATTGTATTTAGTGGGGGATATTATTGATGGATGGAAGCTGAAGTCAAAAGTGTACTGGCCACAATCTCACAGCAATGTTATTCGCCGCTTTTTAACAATGGCTAAGCGCGGTACACGTATTGTTTTTATTACCGGCAACCACGATGAGTTTTTGCGCAATTATTCAGGGCGTCGCTATGGAAATATAGAACTGCTGGATGAAGCGGTACATTGCACGGCAGATAATAAAAAATTACTGGTACTACACGGGGACCAGTTTGACGACGCCAACGGTGCCTACGGCCGCCTTTCTAGCCTTGGGGCTATGGCCTATGACGAGCTGGTGGAGCTAAATACTCACTACAACAGATTACGCACGCGTTTTGGTTTAGATAGCTGGGCCGTACCGGGTTTTGTTAAACATACGGCAAAGACGGCCTTTATTTCTGAGTACGAACAATGGATAGCGGCGACGGCTAGGCAAAGGGGGTTTGATGGCGCCGTGTGTGGACATATTCATCACGTGGAAAACCGCATGATAAAGGGTACTCAATACCTCAACTGCGGAGATTGGGTAGAGAACTGCTCGGCTTTAGTGGAATCCCGTTCAGGGGAGATCAATATTATTAACTGGCAGGCTGAGTTAGACCCTGTACAGGAAGAGACCAATGATGACCCCTTAGCGTTATTGGCAGAGTTGAATGGGCTGCATAGCCTATCCGCATAGGGCCTTAAACTTCGCTAGGTGTTTTCGCTTTTATGGTCAGTGCATGTAATGTACCCGCAGCAATCACGCTGTTCAAAGCCGCATAGACTTTTTTGTGACGCTGTAAGGTACTTAAACCTGCAAACTCTTCACTAATCACTATCGCTTCATACTTATAACCATCACCGTTGACTGTGATGTCTGCGTTCGGCATGGCCTGTTCTAATAGACTTTTAGCTTCTTCGTTACTAGTGGGTGTGCTCATACTTATCTCGTTCTAGTGGGTTTAGTGTAGAAGGTCGTCTACAGGTAAACCTGATAATTCAACCACTTCTTCTACGCCAATATAGGTTTCAATGGCCGGCATTATATCCTGTTGAATCAGGTCTTTAACATGCTCGGTGCGCAATAAATCTCGCTCTACGCCTTCGGTCCAGCCGAACACGGTGTTGGCTAAATCTTCAGCCGTGTGTACGCAGCGGGGGATGTCGCCGAGAATTTTTTGATACTCGCTGAAAGTGGGGGTGACCATGAGTTGTTCAAACAAGCTAGCCAAGCCTTGCATCACTGGAGTTGCCTCGGGGCCCAAGCCAAAGTCAGCTGGCTTATAGGGCACTTGCTTATCAGAGACGCTATCCACCCACACTTTATAGCTGTGTTTTTGTAGCGAGTGATAAACCTGTTCTTCGGAGATAATATATAAGGTGAAACGGCGGCTATTGGCGTAGAAGCTACTGCCGTTATAGGTCCACTCCTTACTGGTCAAAAACTTATACAAACGGATATGGTCTTTAAAGTCGGCCGCCTGTAGCTGGTCGAGAATTAGTACCGTGTTTTCTCCTTCACTATAGGCACAGGCGTCGCTGAGTATACGGTCTAAGGCACCAATGGCGGGCTCTTGTTTGCCGCCGTTGTCGTCCTCGTCTCTGACCATCACCACCGCAGGTATGGGTTCTTCTTCCACAGTAAAGTCGTGGTAGAGGATGTTGCTAATGTCATCTTGAGAATTGGCTAAGGCATTAGCAAAAGCCGTCTTGCGCCGACCGCCGTCGCCTTGCACATTTAAGCAGGGAATCGTTTTGTCGTAATTGTGGCGCAGGGCAGTGAGTACATACTCGTAGCTTTCGTTGCACTCAAAGCCGTTCTCGGCCATACGTTGTTTTAGTCCGGGCATAATTCTTTACTGTATTTTTTGTTGCTTGATCATAGCAGTTACCAGCGCCCTTTATCCCACATATTCGGATTCGCCCAAAATTTATTATTCAGCCAGTCGGGCACGCTTTTGTAAGAGAAAATATTGTACTCAAACAGCTGCTGTTCTGGGCTATCCGCATCGGCGGGGTAACGGTTTAGCTCGCTCAGGGCAAAGGCCAAGAAATCCTGTAAGAGCCACTTAGAGCAGGGAGTGTGGCTGAGCAGCAAGCGCTTGGCGTGCAAGTTCTTTAGGCTGCCTAATAATAGTTCGCCTTGCTTTTTGTCTAGCTCATTTAGAGCGTCTAACACGATCACTAGATCAAAGCGCCCTAAGCCTGCTAATGCGGATCGGCTGCCAGCGGCCGATATTTGCTGTGTCTCAGCAACTGCATCGACACCCTCTAACTCAGCAGCATCACCAATCAGCAATAAGCTATTGGGTTGAATTTCTTTTAGCAGTTGGCTTAGGTCGCTATACAGGTCTTTGCTCATGTCTATATTGTGCGCAATTCGTCTAATAAAGCCAAGACTATTGCCGCAAAAGCACAGATAATTGCTCCTTCAAAACAATACGCATAGCATTACGGAATCCAGCCCATGGAAATCAAAGTTAATTTTCTCGACAACCTTCGCCTAGAAGCCAAATTTGACGACTTTACGGTGATTGCTGACCAACCCATTCGCTATAAGGGCGATGGTTCGGCGCCTAGCCCCTTTGACTACTTCTTGGCTTCCTCTGCCTTGTGTGCGGCGTATTTCGTTAAGGTCTATTGCGTGGCACGGGATATTCCTACAGAGAATATTCGCTTGTCTCAGAATAATATCGTTGACCCAGAAGATCGCTATAACCAAATTTTCCAAATTCAAGCCGAGTTGCCCGAGAGTCTGTCTGATAAAGATCGTCAAGGCATCTTGCGCTCTATTGATCGTTGTACCGTGAAGAAGGTGGTGCAAACCGGCCCCGATTTTAAAATCGAGTCGGTCGCCAATCTAGATGAAGATGCTCAGGCTATGTTGATGGGGCAGGTAGAGGCTGACAGCAGTACCTTTATATTAGGCAAAGATCTTCCACTGGAACAAACCATCAGCGATATGACGGGTATTCTGGCGGACCTGGGTATGAAGATAGAGATCGCTTCCTGGCGTAATCTAGTACCGAATGTCTGGTCCCTACACATCCGCGATGCGGCGTCCCCCATGTGCTTTACCAACGGCAAGGGGGCAAGTAAAGAAAGCGCTTTGTGTTCGGCGCTGGGTGAGTTTATCGAGCGTCTAAACTGCAACTTTTTTTACAACGACCAGTACTTTGGCGAGGAAATTGCCAACAGTGATTTTGTCCACTACCCAAATGAAAAGTGGTTTAAGCCCAATGATGCGGATGAACTGCCAGCGGGTATCTTGGATGATTATTGTCTAGAAATTTATAACCCTGACGGCGAGCTGCAAGGCTCGAACTTAATTGATACTAATTCAGGGCGTGTTGATCGCGGTATCTGTTCTATTCCTTATCAGCGTTATTCCGACGGCGAAACGGTGTACTTCCCCTCTAATCTGATTGAAAATTTATTCTTATCTAATGGAATGAGTGCAGGTAACAATTTAGCCGAAGCGCAAGTGCAGTGCTTGTCAGAAATTTTCGAGCGCGCGGTCAAGCGTCAAATTATCGAGCAAGAAATAGTATTGCCTGATGTACCGCAAAGCGTATTAGAAAAATACCCCAATATATTAGCGGGTATTAAGGCTATAGAGGAGCAGGGGTTTCCCTTAGTCATTAAAGATGCATCCTTGGGTGGGAAGTTCCCTGTGATGTGTGTGACGTTAATGAACCCGAGAACCGGTGGTGTGTTTGCCTCCTTTGGTGCGCACCCCAGCTTAGAAGTTGCACTGGAGCGAAGCCTTACCGAGCTATTACAGGGGCGCAGTTTTGAAGGCTTGAACGACATTCCAAAACCCAGCTTTAATAGTTTGGCGGTCACTGAACCCGAAAATTTTGTCGACCACTTTATTGATTCTACAGGTATTGTTTCTTGGCGCTTCTTTAGTAGCCAGAGTGATTATGAATTCTATGAATGGGACTTTTCGGGTACAAGTGAGGAAGAATGCAGCAGTCTATTCGGCATACTCAAGAGCATCGGTAAAGAAGCCTATGTCGCCGTATTTGATAATCTAGGCGCCACCGCCTGTCGTATCCTCGTGCCGGCTTACTCGGAAGTCTATCCCGTTGAAGACCTGATCGAAGACAATACCAATAAGGCCTTAGAGTACCGCGAAGATATATTAAATATCCACTCTCTTGATGAAGGCGCCTTGGTTGATTTATTCGAGCGGCTAGAAGATAGCCAGCTGGACAATTACACCGATATCAAAACACTCATCGGTATTGAGTTTGATGAAAATACCGTATGGGGTCAACTCACTATACTTGAACTTAAAATACTGATATGTCTTGCTTTGCAAGAACATGAAGAAGCGATAGAACTTGTTGGTGATTTTTTGCAGTACAACGACAATACCGTTGAACGTGGCTTGTTTTACCAAGCAGTACATACTGTGTTAGAAATAGTTTTAGATGAAGCGCTAGAGCTGGAACAGTTCATTGAAAACCTACGTCGTATGTTTGGTGAGGACGTGATGGTTAACGTAGTAGGTTCAGTGACGGGAGAGATTAAGTTCTTCGGGCTAACCAAGACCAGTATGAAGCTAGAAGGGCTGGATAAGCATCAGCGCTTAATTGATAGTTATATAAAGCTGCATCGAGCCAGGGGCAGGGC
>CAZBWS010000077.1:4299-10513 GCA_964495705.1 uncultured Gammaproteobacteria bacterium | reverse complement strand
ACCAAAAACTCACCCCTCCCCACACAGATAAGCTAAAATCAAAAAAACCAAACAACTGGAATACACATGACCACCATCCTAGCCCCCCTAGACTACTACACCCTAATCAAAGTCACCGGCAGCGACGCTCAGCAGTTCCTACAGAACCAGCTGAGCAATGACATCAAGCTAGTCACTGAGGCACAGAGCCAGCTCAGTAGCTATTCCTCTGCCAAGGGTATGATGTTCGCCAACTTCCGTATCTTTATGCGCGGCGGCGACTACTATCTTCGCCTAGCCACTGACACAGCTGAACAAGTCACTAAGCGCCTACGCATGTTTGTGCTGCGTGACGATGTGCAGCTCACGGCAGCCGAAGACTTAACACTGCTCGGCCTAGCAGGCCCTGACAGCCTATCCGCATTAGAGTTAGCTCAACTAACAGCACCCACAGAGATAGATGCGGTTACCGAATCCAACGGCACACAGGTCATTCGCTGTTTAAGCGCAGAAGGCGAAGATCGCCTTGAGCTAATCACCAATAATGCTCAAACCCTAGGTGAACACTCAGCTGACAGCGAAGCCTATCTAGCCAAGCAAATTCGCTCTGGTGAAGCCCTAATCACACAGGCAACTTATGAGCAGCTTGTTGCCCAAAACTTGAACTTGGAATTAATCAACGGGGTTAACTTCAAAAAAGGCTGCTACCCAGGCCAAGAGTATATCGCCCGCACACAGTATCGTGGCCAAGTACGCAGTCGTACTTATTTAATCTCCGCTAATGCGGATATGCCAGCAGGTAGTCACTTAATCACCCCTGGCAAAGAAGACGAGGACAATATCGGCACAATCCTTAATTCAGCCACAGAAGGTGAGCAGACTATCGCCCTAGCAGTACTGCGTAATAAATCAGTAGAAAAGCAAGCTTTTGCCTTACAAGGCCAGCCTGATGTAGCATTACAGAATATAGACCTCCCTTATTCACTTGTTGCAGAAGAAAGCTAGAGAATACATTGCCCGATAAAAGAAACGCTATACGCGAACGCCTACGCATTATTATCTTTGGCACCAGCACACCCGCTGGCGCCCTCTTTGATAAAGCGCTAATACTTGTAATTGTCGCCAGTGTATTAGCAGTGATGCTAGACACCGTTGACGGTGTAAGACTGCAATACGGCCAGTTATTACTAGTAATAGAATGGGGCTTCACCATCCTATTTACCCTAGAGTATCTACTACGCATCTGGATTAGTGACAAGCCTAGACGCTATATATTTAGCTTTTATGGCATTATCGACCTACTCTCAATACTCCCCACCTATCTGAGCTTGTTCTTTGTCGGCGCTAATTATCTGCTGATAATCCGCATATTGCGCGTACTGCGCATCTTTCGTGTACTGAAGCTGGTGCAATACAGTAAAGAAGCCCAGACTTTACTCATTGCCATGCGCAACTCACGGCGTAAGATCATCATCTTTATGTTATTTGTCGCCGTATTGGCAATGATTTATGGGGCGCTGATGTATTTAATCGAAGGTGCTGCAAATGGCTTCACCAGTATTCCACGCAGCATTTATTGGGCCATCGTCACTATCACCACTGTCGGATATGGCGACATCACCCCTAGCACGCCATTAGGGCAAGCCCTAGCCTCCTTTGTCATGCTCACCGGTTACGCTATTATCGCAGTCCCTACAGGGATAGTGACTGCTGAACTCACCGCTCTTAGTTATCGCATCAAAATCATTGAGTGCAGTAAGTGCCACCAAGATAGCCACGCTCAAGAAGCCAACTACTGCAAAGACTGTGGAGAAAAGTTAATCACCAGTGATGTGTGACTTTCACGTGAACTTCATAGGGCAATGCTACTCTATATGTAGTGAAAAACTCTATCTAGAGAGAATTGTCAGTGGCTATCAATAAAACGAGTGAATTAGAATTTGGTGAATCCGCCCTAGAAAATGCTCCCTGCGTACAGCTCAGTAACGGCAACAAGGCTATACCTCAGCAATTTTTTAATTATCAACGTGACAAAGCAAATGTTGAAAAAATTTTAGAGCATGTGCACTTCAGTGATGACTATCTGTTATTTGTAAATCACCTCCATGGCGCTCTTTATTTGCAAGTAGGTATTATCGGTCTAGAAAATTATCCAGGAGAAAAGCCCAACAACAGCAAAATTGTGTATGGGCGTATGTGGCTAATTGAACCCAACGCCCCCAGCTCGGAGGTTGTTCAAACTGCATTACTGGCAATCAAAAAAGCACGTGAACACGAATTGCGTGAACATGTGATTTTAAATACCTCAAACGGTAAAGCGACGCCCTTCAACACCCACCTTGATCTACCATTGATGGCGAGCAACCCCCACCTATTTAAACAACAGGAAGATTACTGGTCGCAACCCCAGTACAGCCTAAAACAACTCCTGCAACATATCCGCATTCAAGACTTAGGCTTAACGTTGCAAGAAGTTATATTACGTAAAAGCGGCCAGTGCTTAATTGACTTAGAGATCGAAGCCTGCAGTTCAAATCACTGTCTGTTCCCAGAACTCCCAGGCCGCAGTATTAGTCTGCTGTGTGAACAAGCCAGCAACCGTTCATTTTTACACCAATTAATGCAAAGCCTGTTACAAATCAGCGATGCCTATATTGACGAACAATTTAGTTTTAAGGGTTTTTATCGCTTCAGCACCCAACACAGCCCTGAGAAGCTAGCGAATTTCTCTATCAACACACGCAAAGCTCAATCAAGTTGTGAGCTTTTCCAAGCACAATACAAACATATGCTGTTTCAAGTAGACTCGGCCCGTGCGCCACGTATCAATGCAGGGCGCTTAGGCCAGCAACAAACAGCTGCACTGAATAAGCACAGCCCCTTAGATGGCTACCTACCTGCAAATTACACACAGGCAGATTAATGTTGCTACAACGCCTAGTGTTTGCGGCGTTGTTTTCTAAGTACCGACTTCCATTGCCACATACCTACGTCATCGCGTATATCTTCACACACATTCAAGATGCTATCTAGTTGCTGAAGATCCAATCCAGCATTCAATGAAAAGCGCACTAATGAACGTGTTCTAGGGGTTGCGGGGGGGTAAAATGCTGAGCCTAGAATATTTTCCTTATCCAAGCGATCACGTAAAACAGCCGTATTAGCCACCACACCCGCCTCTAAAGCAATAATTTGAGACTGGCTTTCAATATTATAGCCAAGCTCAGTCAAGCCCGTTCGCAGATAAGTCGAATTCGCATGCAAGCTACAACGGCGATGATATGCCCCTTGTATGAGCTTTAATGTTGCTATCAAGCCATCTATTTCATAGGGCAACATAGCAGAACTAAATATCGCCGGAAAAGATAAAAAAGGCAGCCGCTCACAGACTTCGGTTGGTCCCAAAATAATCCCCGCCCTGCCCGCAAATGCCTTGGCCAAACTAGAGGTGATAAAGTGTACCGACTCACTTAAGCCTAGTTCAGCAACCAAGCCTGCCCCTGCTGGGCCATGAGTGCCTAGAGAATGAGATTCATCAACGACACTAATGCAACTGTATACATTGGCTACCCGTATAATATCTTGCAAGGGTGCAACCACTCCCGTGGTGCTGAAAATTGACTCTGTCAACACAACACCCGCACCGTGCTTCTTCAACAAAGATTCCAAGTGTTTAACATCGTTATGTCGAAAGGCATGTACCGGGGCTCCCGTTTGCTTAACGCCTTCCCACAGCGACATATGGGTGAACATATCGATATAAACAGGGGTCGTTTCATCGGCAATCACCTGCATCAGACCTACATTGGCAGCCCAACCAGACTGACACAAGACCGCAGAGGGCATGTGTGCAAATTTAGCCATGGCAATTTCAAACATAGCCTGCTTACTGTCATCACCTAAAAAAACAGCCGACATTACTGTGCTATTAGATTTTTTCTGCAGACTGTCCAGCTGTGCTTGGCGAATAGATTCATGCTGTGAAATATCCAAGTAATCATTGCTTTGTAAGGCTATAGAACGAGCATCTGCGGATCGCCCAACAGCTAAATAGTTACCTGTTTTTTCAGACTTATAAAGTATGTCCTCTTGGCGTTCTAGCTTGCGCTTTAAAAAGTCAGGGAAATTAGGACTAATGCGCTTTTCACCTTTAAAATCTATCCA
Organism: uncultured Gammaproteobacteria bacterium; assembly: GCA_964495705.1. Lineage (GTDB taxonomy): Bacteria > Pseudomonadota > Gammaproteobacteria > HTCC5015 > HTCC5015 > CAZBWS01. The sequence continues at coordinate 6,370 of CAZBWS010000077.1, read as the reverse complement.
AGCTGGGTTTAAAAAAGCACTATCTTTCAATTGCTGTATAGCATCGTTATTTCTAGTAATATTTTGTAATTCTAAAGTAGACATATCTCATTCCTGTTTTTTTATATGGATTTACAGTTGACATGCCAATTTAGACAGCAGACGAGTTATGCGATTAAACCTCCGTGTTGTTTTAAATTCATGATCTCATTAATTATCGTATTGCCTAAACTCAAGCATATCCCCATAATGAAGGTATACGAATAGATGCTATTTGTCTGTCTAATACTGCAAAATCAAGCCTATAAATACGTCAGGAATTTTTTATATGCAGGAACGCATTAATTGGGGAACTACAGGTTTTTTTGACCATGCAAAAACCAACCTAGTCGTTGTTGGCTTGCTCTGTAGCTTAGGCTTCCCCCTGTACTTCTTAATATGGAACAATATATTCCCTCAGCCCTATGAAAACCTACCGCTGCGGTTTTTTTGTTCGATGATAAGTATTCCTTGGGTCATCTACCCTTACTTTAGCCTTCGTATAAAACAGTATTTTCCCTATTATTTTTTCATCACAGCCTTAATCACGATGCCCTACTTTTTCAGCTTCATGCTGCTAAAAAATGACTTTTCTGTGGTTTGGACGATGTCGACCATGGCAGGCCTATTTTTGTTGATATTACTGGTTTACAATTGGTTACTAGTTACATCCATGACAGCCTTAGGCTTTGCTCTAGCCTACGCTACTTTGATTATCAATGGCGATGCGGTTTCCTTCAGCAATTTCCTGCCAGAATACATCCCCATTTTTGCCTTTGCTTTAGGCGGCGGCGTTATCTGTAATACTCGACACCACCGTTTACAGCACAACACCGAGCTCCATGCTGAGACTTTAGAGCAAGAGGTAGCCCTACGTACAGAAGACTTAAATCAAACCATTGTGGAGCTTAAAACGGAACAAGCTAGGGTTGAACTCGCCAACCAGACTAAATCCAAGTTTTTTGCCATGATGAGTCACGAGCTTAAAAACCCCATGAACGGTATTATGGGTGTTTCTAAGCTGCTAAAACAAGACGAGCTAAGCGCAACACAGGCTGAATATGTGGATGTCTTATCACAGTCAAGTGGCATGCTAAATAGTTTATTAGATGACATATTAAACTACTCAAAACTAGAAGCTGGAGCAAGAACGGTAAAAAATGAAGCTTTCTCCCTACAAGAAACCGTTCATAATATTTGTGCCCTAACCTCTCTTAAAGCCGAAGACAAAGGCTTAGAAATCAAAGTTGAAATAGCTGAAGATGTGCCAGACTACTTATCTGGCGACCTCTCCTGCTTTAGGCAGGTACTATTAAACTTACTCACCAACGCAGTTAAGTTTGCCGACCAAGAACACATTAAACTTCATATATTTAATGACGCTTTAAGCAGCAATGATGTAACCCTAGAAACCTCGGTCATTGACTACGGCATTGGCATTCACGCATCCAGTGAAGACAAAATATTTACACCGTTCCGGCAAGTTGATGAATCCGTTTCACGAGAATACGATGGTGCGGGTCTTGGGTTGTCTATCTGTAAGCGCATGCTAGATGATATTGGCGGTGAAATTGACTATGTATCTGAACTAGGTAAAGGCAGTAATTTTTGGTTTAGGCAACGCTTTACAATACCCCCAACAAAGCCTAGTACACAGCCAAAACATAAGCCAAAAAACAAAATATCTATAGGCCATAAGGAGCGAGCCCTAGTCGTTGATGACAATGCTGCAGGGCGACTCACTATGCAGCGTTTACTACAACGTAAAAACTATGATACAGCAGAAGCGTGCGATGGCCTTGAAGCAATTAAAGCCGTCCAAAACGAGTCCTTTGACTTCATACTCATGGATATCAATATGCCTAGAATGAATGGCTTAGAGGCGGCACAAGCTATTCGAGCCCTAAATGATCAACAAAAAGCCTCTATTCCTATTATTGCAATAACAGGTAATATTGAAGAAATTGAGGGTAAATACCTGCACGCGGGCATCAGCGCTACCATGCTCAAACCCTTTGACTTGGAAAAGCTGCAACACATACTCAGTGAGCTA
>CAZBWS010000077.1:0-4199 GCA_964495705.1 uncultured Gammaproteobacteria bacterium | reverse complement strand
ACGCCTAGACGCCTCACCACACCAGGTCGAAGACTCTCTATAAAGGCATCCGCATTCTTAGCAAGGTCACGAATAACTTTTAAGCCCTCCTCGCTTTTAAGGTCTATAGCTAAACTTTCTTTACCCCCATTTAACTGTTCGAAAAAGCTGGGCAACATACGTCCAAAGTCCGGCTTAAATCAATAACCAACAAACCCTCTAGCACTCCCTTTTTATCTTTAACCACATCAACGCCCTATTTTTTATTTCAAAGCTTATATCACTCGCAAAAAAAAGCCCCTATCAAATGACAAGGGCTTTTTTATATTATAGGGAAAGGCTTACGCCGACTTTTCCCATAAAACAGCATCCTTCGACTGGGTGATTTTCAGCATCATATCCGCATAACGTTCTTCCACTTTATTACGTTTAATTTTCAAGGTAGGTGTCACCATCCCTGTATCTGGCAACCAATCTTCAGCAGCAATGACAACACCGCCAATTTTTTCATGATTGAGTAGCTCTTTATTTAAATTCGTAATATGTGCAGCAATCGCTGCCGTTAACTCTGACTGCGGTTTTGTTTGCCCTTGCTCGGTCAACGTCGCCACCAAAATGGGTTGTGCCAAGCCGATACCACCTAGACAGATTTGTTCAAAGTCTTTAAAAGATGAAACCTTGCCTTCAATCGGTGCAGGAGCGACATACTCTCCCTTCTCTGTTTTGAAAATTTCTTTGGAGCGGCCTGAGATTTTCACAAAACCTTGCGCATCTACCTCGCCTAAATCACCAGTACGGTAATAGCCATCTTCGGTTAATGCTTCGGCCGTTTTATCCGGCGCTTTATAATACTCCTTCATTAAGGTTGGGCTTTTAAATAGGATCTCACCTTCTTCGCTAATTTTAAAGCCGCAGCCTTCCATAGGCAGACCCACTGTACCCATCTTATTAGCATCGGGGCGGCCAATACAGCCATAGGCAAAATTTTCTGTCATGCCATAACCTTCTAGAATTTCTACACCGACTTTTTTATACCATTCTAATAGTGCTGGGGCGATAGGAGCAGCACCAGAGATAACCATACGCGCTTCAGCCAAGCCCAGCTTGCCACGCAATTTCTTAGCTACGATTTTACGTAAAATAGGTATACGCAACATTACATCCAGTTTTTCCTGTGGCATTTTTTCTAAAATTCCACCCTGGAATTTCTTCCACAAGCGAGGCACAGAGAAAAATAATGTCGGCTGCACTTCGCAGAGGTCGCGCTGGAATGTGTTTAATGATTGAACAAAGTTAACTTGGCCACTGCAATAGACGCTCGCCGTAGCAACGAGTAGACGCTCAGCAACATGAGCCAGAGGAAGGAAGGAAAGCGCACGTTCCTGCTCAGTTAAGCCAAAGGCTTTGATCGAACGCTCACCGACAAATCGAGGTGCGCGGTAACAGTGTACCGCCCCTTTGGGGTATCCCGTTGTACCCGAGGTATACACCATGGTCCAAATATCTTCATCATCTGGCACAGGGCTTTCGGTAAAGGGTTCGTTAGCCTCAACCATATCCATCAGTTTATATTCAAAATCATCGCGTTTAAAATCACCATCATCACCATGATAGGAAAAGGCAATTTGCTTAATATTACTCGGTACAGCAGGCTTCAATCGCTCCCAAACAGGCTTATCCAATTTGCCTACAAAAAGCGCCTTGGCCTCTGAGTGCTCCAGTACATAAGTCATGGTCTCAGGCGTAAGGTCAAAGTACATAGGAACACTAACAAAGCCACCTAACTGCAAGGCTAAATCAGTAATTAACCACTCAGCGCAGTTTTTAGACAATATAGAAACTTTATCACCCCTCTGCAGGCCCATCTCGTAAAGTGCAGCTGTCAAACGACGTACGCGATAGCTAACATCAGCCCAGGTATAGTCATGCCAAACATTATCGATAGGTTGTCGCAGGTAAACAGAGGTGGGACGTTCCTTTTCCCAGTGATAAAACATTTCTATTGGAGCTTTGTTCTTGGCGATTTCTACTAAATTCATAATTTTTATGGAGCCTATCTCGGAATCGAGTTGTATTGTCTTATCGATCATTTATATAAATGATCAAACCAATATCAAAAGCGGCTAAAGTGGGCAAACTTTCTGTTGCCCTGTTTAACACCCATCTCCACCGCTTTTGAAAGTGCATTATTATTTAAGACTCGTATTAAACCAGTGTTTGACCAGATAATGAAGCCCCTAATCCATAGCAAATCACTTTGTTGTCGCTGCAATCCACGATACTGCACCTCAGGGCTCACCTGTGAGCTCAATTTTACCGGCATTAGCAACAAACAAGCCATAAAACCAGAAAAAGGCTCGCGTTAACCTTAGAAACGGAGACTGCTTTTGCCTTGTATAATAGGGTCGGATAAGTAGCCACTGATGGAACTATCTAAGCCAAAGCATGTGGGCTGAACAAGAACCTGAATGCTAAGTTCGTCAAGAAGTATTAAATAAAAAGCATATAAACATAAAAAAAGGCGAACCAATAGGTTCGCCTTTTTTAGTATTAATGGTGGGTCGTGAGCGACTCGAACGCTCGACCAATTGGTTAAAAGCCAACTGCTCTACCAACTGAGCTAACGACCCACAGCTGGCCTCTTTCGAGGAGGGCGAATAATACCTAAAGCCTTAATTCTTCACAAGACATTTTGCTGATTTTTATACAAAAAGTCGCGGCAAGTACCCTAGTGGCGTTTAAATCACTACCCAATGGGCTAGATGATATAACGCGTCGGGTCGAGCCTTCCCGCATCCATAAAACCCTGTTTGCGTAAACGGCAAGAATCACATTCACCGCAGGCCTCTCCCGCCTCATTCGCTGCATAGCAAGATACTGTGAAGGAATAGTCCACCCCTGCATCTACACCTTGCTGAATAATCTGTGCCTTAGTTAGGTCAATCAAGGGTGTATGAATAGTAAAGGGTTGGCCCTCTACACCTGCCTTGGTGGCTAAATTAGCCATGCTTTCAAAGGCCTGAATAAACTCAGGACGACAATCGGGGTAACCCGAATAATCAACCGCGTTTACACCAATAAATAAGTCAGAGGCCTCTAGCACCTCTGCCCAACCCAAGGCAATTGACAAAAACACGGTATTGCGCGCAGGCACATAGGTCACAGGAATACCCTCGGACTCATGCATCGGCACATCGATATCACTATCAGTCAGCGCCGAACCACCGATGGTGCGCAAGTCTAGCTTTACCACCTTATGTTCCGTCGCACCTAACTGCTTAGATAGCTGCTCAGAGGCTGTTAATTCAGAGCTATGGCGCTGCCCATAGTCAAAGCTAAGTGTGAAACACTCATAACCCTGTTTCAGCGCCAAGGCTAATACCGTAGAGGAATCTAAGCCTCCGGAGAGAAGAACAACTGCTTTTTTATGCATAATAATTTTTCTAAACTAAACCCCTGGAACATCGCCCCAAAGGTATTTATGTATTTGGAGTTGAAAGCGAACTTGCAAGCTATCTTCGACTATCCAGTCAGCTAAGTCCTTCGGCTTTAGCTGTTCATAGCTGCTAGACATCAATACTTCACACTTACCCAACAATTCGAATTGAGCTATCTGCTGCTTCGCCCAGTCATAATCCGCGCGATCACAGATCACAAACTTAACTTGATCCTGCTCGGTCAAATAATCGATATTTTCATATTTATTGCGCGCCACTTCATTCGAGGCAGGCGTTTTCAGGTCCATGACCTTCACCACACGGGGATCCACCTTGGATACGTCCAATGCACCTGCTGTTTCTAAGGACACGCTATAACCCGCATCACATAAGCGGCTCAAAAAAGGCAAACAAGCCCGTTGCGCCAGTGGTTCACCACCGGTGACACAGACATACTTCGCCCCATAGCTTGCCACCTGCTGCTCAATATCCGCAAAGCTGCGCCAGTCGCCGCCATAAAAGGAATACTCTGAATCACAATAGCTGCAACGCAAGGGGCAGCCAGTCAGGCGTACAAACACCGTGGGGAAACCCGACGTACTGGACTCCCCCTGCAGGGAGTAAAACAGCTCGGAGATTTTCAAACTGTCCTTACCCAATCCCTCAGGGCGACGGGGCGAGCGCTCGGCGTCTTGCTTGGCTAAATCGTCAGCGAAGGTAAGAGGTAGATCAGACACGAGAATGACTCTAGGAAAATAGTTTGGGGATTATATCAAAGTTTAT
>CAZBWS010000076.1:6633-10614 GCA_964495705.1 uncultured Gammaproteobacteria bacterium | reverse complement strand
AATTAGGCGTGGCGGTAAAAGACTGTTTAATGGTAGGTGATTCTAGTAATGATGTACAAGCTGCGCGCAATGCGGATATACCCGTAGTGGCCGTACGTGGTGGTTATAATCATGGCGAACCCATTGAGCTGTCAAAGCCAGATGGGGTGTTTGATAGTTTGGCTGAGATTTTTGAACTTTAAAGCCGAAAAAAGCACGAATAGTGGCTACCGTACCAATGATGTTCAGCTTTGGTATATAGTAAATACTTAAATATAAAAAATATTAATAAAGGCTCAAATAATGAAATCACCCACCGGCATGGACTTAATTCAAAACCCACGATTAAATAAGGGCACAGCCTTTACTAAAAAAGAGCGAGAAGAATATAAGCTCCGAGGCTTGTTACCCGATGCGGTGACTACACTTGATACCCAAAAAAAGCGCGTTTTAAATAATATTCGTAGAAAAAAATACGACATTGAACGCTATATTTTTCTTAGTGGACTGCAAAATAGAAATGAACGCTTATTTTATCGAGTCATTATAGATAATATCAAAGAGTTAATGCCTATTATTTATACCCCTACTGTAGGTCAGGCCTGCCAAGAGTTTGCACATATTTTTCGGCAGACACGGGGCATCTACATTACTCAAGAAGATAAGGGCTTTATTAAGGAAATACTCGCCAGCTGGACAGACAAAGATATTCGTTTAATTGTAGTGACTGACGGTGAGCGCATTCTCGGTTTAGGTGATTTGGGGGCCAATGGCATGGGTATTCCTATTGGTAAATTATCCTTATATTGCGCCTGTGCTGGCATTCAGCCCGATCAGTGTTTACCCGTGACGATTGATGTTGGAACAAATAATGATAACCTGCGCAATGACCCTCTGTATCTTGGAGTCAATAAAGAAAGAACGCTATCTGAACAAGACTATCTAGGCCTTGTTGATGAGTTTGTAAGCTCCGTCCAAGAGGTATTCCCCCTTTCTCTTATTCAATTTGAGGATTTTCTTACCCCGAAAGCTTACAAACTATTAAATATCTATAAAGAAAAAGTATTATGTTTTAATGACGATATTCAAGGTACAGCGGCTGTAGCATTAGCCGGTGTTTATGCTACAACTCGAATTTCAGGGGTAGATTTCAAAGATTTACGGGTTATGTTCTTGGGCTCTGGCTCTGCTGCAACCGGTATTGGCGATTTGATTTACGCTGCATTTCTTAAAGAGGGCGTATCCCCTGAAGAAGCAAAAAAGAAATTAAATTTCATCAATAGAAATGGTTTGGTTGTTAGCAGTCAGGATAACTTGGCTGAACATGTTAAACCTTACGCACAGAACAAGCCTTCGATGACATTAGAGGAGGCAATTAAGGATATTCAGCCTCACGTACTCATCGGAGCGACTGGGTCGCCTGGTGCTTTTACAGAAAATATTATAAAGCTGCTGTCTTCAATATATACAAGGCCCGCTATATTTGCTTTATCTAATCCAACTTCCCATGCAGAGTGCACTGCTGAGCAAGCATATGCTTGGAGTAAGGGTAAGGCTATATTTGCTAGCGGTAGCCCCTTCTCTCCGGTGATATATGAGAATAAAACATTTATTCCAGGGCAAGGCAATAATGCCTATGTTTTCCCAGGCCTTGGTCTCGGCGCTATTGCCTGTGCAGCAAAACACCTAACTGATGATATGTTCCTAGCTGCTGCTAGAACGTTGTCGAACTTGGTGACAGATGAAGATTTAGATCACGGGTCTATTTATCCCGACCTTACAAAAATTAGAGAGGTGTCATTGGCAATCGCCATTGCTGTTGCAGAAGTAGCCTATAGCACGAATATAGCTCAACTTCCGCGGCCAAGTGACTTGTCTGCGCATATCAAAGGTATCATGTACAACCCAGAATATTAATATTCAAAGCGGTGTGGCTTTTTGTTAATGGGCGTTTTTTAAACGCTCATTAAGCAACAGTAGTAATAAGCAAAAAATTATTATTCTTTATTATGGATGCTATTGGAATTATGAGTAAGAAAGATCAAATACGCAAAAAAATAGTCATTATAGGCGGGGGCTTTGCAGGCTCAGTTTTAGCTAAAAAACTAGAAAAAAGAATGCCAAACAATTGGGACATATTTATACTAAGCGAAACTAATTTCGTTACTTATAACCCTCTTTTGCCGGAAGTGGTCGGCGCCTCTATTTTACCAGGGCATGTGCAGTCCCCTCTGCGTCAAATATTGAAACGCACTAAAATACGAATGGTAACAGTCGAGAAAATCGACTATGAATCTAAGGTCGTTTACTACAACAACAATGAGCCTGGGGAATTGCACTACGATCAACTTGTTTTGGCCTCAGGCGTAAAAGCAAATTTATCAATGTTGCCTGGATTAAGGGAGCACAGCCTTCCACTTAAAACAGTCGGCGATGCATTGTTTATTCGCAATAGAGTCATTGAAAATCTGGAGCAAGCAACTATTCACAAGGATCCTGCGAAGCGAAAGTTCTTAACAACTTTTGTTGTTATAGGTGGAGGCTTTAGTGGCGTAGAAACTGCAGGCGAACTGAATGACTTATTAAAATCATCTGAGAGATACTATAAAAATATTAATAGTGAGGATTGCAAAGTGATTTTAATTCACGGAGCAGATCGACTGTTACCAGAATTACCAGAAAAGCTAGGAAGAACCACAGAAAAAAATTTCTTAAAAAGAAATATAGATGTTCGTTTAAAAGCGCGAACCGCTTCTATAGAACATGAAAAAGTTGTTCTCAATACGGGTGAAGTCATTGAAGGCTCTATTATTATTAGTACTATAGGAACACTGCCTCACGCCTTCACCCAGGATAAATATCTACCACTTGAACGAGGCAGAATCACTACTCAGGCTGATATGTCAGTAATGGATAATATTTGGGCGCTAGGTGATTGTGCTTTGGTGCCGAATGCTAAAGATAACCAGTTTTGCCCGCCAACTGCACAGTTTGCAAATAGGCAGGCTGTGCATTTAGCTAATAATATTATTGCTCAAGTAAACGGCAATGAAACCCAGCCTTTTTCATATAAAGCAATAGGCATGTTGGCCTCTATTGGACACAACAAAGCGGTAGCAGAAATTTATGGTATACGCATATCAGGACTCGTTGCATTCTTGATCTGGAGAGCAATTTATCTAGTTAAGGTGCCGACACTAGCAAGAAAAGTAAGGCTTTTTTTAGAGTGGACATGGTCAATGTTTTTCCCTCCAGATATTGCACACTTTGGTTTTAAGCGAACAAAAAAAGACTAATATGGGGCATTTAATATGATAACAGTTACTACGCCAGCGCTATTGTTTCCGGCCATTTCTCTGTTATTTCTTGCTTATACCAATCGCTTTTTGGTTCTGGCTCAGTTAATACGACAACTGGGTCAACGATCTGACAGTAAATATACCCTTAAACAGGTTGAGCTCTTACGTGAGCGTATCCGTTATATAAAATTAATGCAGGGTTTTGCAGTATGCAGTTTTTTACTTTGCACTGGATCTATGTTTTTTTTGTTTTTGGAATACACTAAGTATGGTGCGGTATCGTTTGGCTTGAGCTTGATAGCGCTGGCTATATCTCTTATTTACGCATTAATAGAGGTTGTACAGTCAACGAATGCTATCGAACTAGAGCTTAAAGAAATCTCAGCAAAGCGATAGCTTGAGCAATTGAACTGCGTTCTATTGCAGTAACTAGTTGAACGGAAGACTTTTTGTCGTGGACAAAGCCTTTTGAAAGTATAAACATGTAATCTATAACTGTTAACGCTATTGATAATAGCCGATTGCCTGGAACAAAAACTCCCTAATGACATCTTTACCGGCGACCGCATAGATCGCGTCATTGCCATGGACAAGCAGGTAATGACCGAGGGCGTTTTAAAGCGAGTTATCCCGTGTAATGGCACGGGTGTATTGCAGATGCATGAGGAACACCGTTTTCCTGTGCACGATGAACAGGGCGCTG
>CAZBWS010000076.1:5446-6533 GCA_964495705.1 uncultured Gammaproteobacteria bacterium | reverse complement strand
GGCGCTGGTCAATACAGGAAAAGTGTTTAGTCTCGTGTTCGGACGAGTTTGCTAATTTATTGGGTTGTAGTATCGCCGAAGCTTTTGAGTTAATGCACCATCGCCTCGATAACCTTGTTCATCCCGACGACCGCTGCATTGTGGAACCTTATTTTAATGCATCTGAGTTGAGTCATTGCGAAGCTTACAGTATTGAGTATCGTATTATTCGCGCAGATGGTGAGGTTCGCTATGTCGCTGAAATTGCGGAACCAATGTATGGCAACGACGGGAAGCCTGTGGAATACGCGGGTACCTTGCAAGATATAACCGAGCGCAAGACTATTGAGACCCAGTTACTTGAAATTTGTCGTCGCTTGCAAGCGGTTGTGAGTGAAAAATTTACGTGAATGGCCTTGAATTGTTTGTTAACTGTTCTATTGGCTTTAGTGTTATCGATCATCAGACAGAGACACTGGAAGAATCTATTGTTAATGCGGATATTGCTTTATATAAAGCTAAATACTCCGAAAATAAGGAAGCGCATCGCTATCTGCCGAAAATGGGAGAAGAGCTTGCGTACCGAAAAATATTGGAACACGATTTTCGCTTTGCCTTAGAGCGTGGTGAGTTAAGTGTTGTCTATCAACCAAAAGTGTTATTGCAGGCTGGTGATCAGCCGCTCAGTGTTGAGGCGCTAGTGCGTTGGCGGCATACTGATCTAGGTAATATATCACCAGATGTCTTTATTCCAATTGCTGAGTCCAATGGCTTAATTCACGATATCAGTCAGTTTGTATTAAATAAGAGTTGTATGGATATTGCAGCAGTGTCAAGACAGCTTGGGCGCGATGTGAGCGTGGCAGTTAACTTTTCAGTGGCGCAGTTTTACGATGCCAATTTAATGGCTTTGGTTGAATCGGTATTGTTAGATAGCCAGCTAAAGCCTAGCCAGCGTATAGTTAAAGGTGTCGTGCAGCTGGCGATTAGTTTGAATTTAACGGTGGTTGGTGAAGGGGTAGAAACCCATGAGCAAGCAGATTTTTTGCGAAGTGTAGGCTGCGATATCGCCCAAGGTTACCTTTACGGGAAGCCGATGCTGTTAGAC
>CAZBWS010000076.1:0-5346 GCA_964495705.1 uncultured Gammaproteobacteria bacterium | reverse complement strand
CTACTCGCATTCAACTATTAGTTGATGCGGATAGGCTATTTTAAGATGTGTTCTACTTCATGCCAGCTAGCATCTGCATAACAGGCAGCTGCATGGCCTCGTTGACGGTGATGATGGCGTTTTCAAGTTTAAGCTGGCTTATCAGCTTGCCCTCTTCTCGCTTCACAAAGCCCATTTGTACTCCTTGCTCCACTTGTTGCCCGCCAGGCACCATTGCGAACAGCGCTTCGTCAACATCCACTTTCATCTCTCCGTTAAAGCCTTTTATGGCATTCTCTGGGCTTTCCATAAATGCGGCGACAAGGTCACTACCGTCGACACCGTTAAAACCGATGCCTAACTCCGCCTTGCCCTTGCCTTCGGTGTTGTCTAAGTTCAAACCTAACTTTAACTCTACGCCTGTTTGCATGTACATATTGAATAGCTCTGCACCGTGCTGGACAAACATTGACATAAAGAGCGCTTGGCGTTGCTCCATTGTTGCGTCAGCCGGCACGCTTTCTTCAGTCTCTTTTAGCAGTGCTTGCATTTTTTCCACTGCAGACAATGGTAGTTGATTTAACTCAAAATCGAATGCCGCATTCTTCACCACTGGAATAATGCTTTCGACTCCCATTGCTGCCATAGCAAAGGCCGAATCTAGTTTTCTCGATTGTGCTTGTGTGGTGGAATCCATCTTAAAAGTATCAATAGAAACTAGCTCTGTGCCCGCTTTGGAGAAAACAAGCTCATTCAAGACATAATTTTGCTCGCCCAGCCATAGTCCGTGGCTTTGCTCGGTTAGGTCAACATCAATCTTGCCGCCTTGCATGGCAAAGCCATTTTCACCTATTGATGAGTTAACGGCGCCCAGAGTGATTACGCCAGAAAAAGCATGTGTTAGCAGATTGCTATTTAGTTGTGCCTCTATGCCAGCAAAGTCCAGAAAGCTTTTGTCTTCTTTGATGTTGACGCCTGTTACGCTGGCGTGCGTTTCGACCTCACCATAGAAACTGACTAAATCACGGCTGACAAAAATGTCGTCAGGTTTGGTTAAGTGCTTTTTTAAAGCTAGCATCTTTTCAGCGGATAATTTAGAGGTGTCTATACGGGTAACTACATAGCTTGCAGCTGCTCTGGTCCCTTGAGGAGTGTTGACGATAGGCCCGTGTTGAATTTCATGGTTAAAATGTAGAGGAATATCCTCTAATTCCGTACTAGACCCTAAAGCGCTCAGTTTAAGTATGACGATGGATTGTGCCGTTGACGAATTATAACCACGTTGATAACCCGCTAGACGCGTTTCAAAATATGCCCCAGATACAGTATTGGCATAGGTGATTTGTTCTTGAACGCTAGATTCCACCTTAAAACCCATCGCAAATGGCATGGCGGCAACGGCCACCACAATGAAAGCTAAGCCTATGAAAATCTTTTTCATACTCGGTATTCCTGAATTAGTTATAAAAATCGCGAAGAAGCCTATATCTTCAGTGCCTCTATATCAATAGAGTAGAGTGCTTTACATATTTGTAGATTGTAAATACCTGATTTTACTCTGCAGCAGGTTTTTCCTATACTACGGCCTATGTATCTATTCAATATCCAAGTCGCTGTAACAAATGCCCGTTGGCGGTGTTAGCTCATCGTCCCCTCACCACATTTGTTTAGATTTGGAGCCAGTCTGCCATGAACACCCTTAGTAAACTCGATTTTGACGCCTTAATTTCTCAAGGCTACAACCGCATTCCCCTTGTTCGCGAGGTGATGGCTGACCTTGATACGCCCTTGAGCGCGTATTTAAAGCTGGCTAATCAGCCCTATAGCTATCTGTTTGAGTCGGTTCAAGGTGGCGAGAAGTGGGGGCGTTACTCGATCATTGGTTTGGGCTGTCGCGAGACTATAAAAGTGTTCGGCAACTTGGTCGAGTTGAGCAAGGCGAATAGTGATGACATGGAATCTGAAACAGTTGATGATCCGCTTGCTTATATCGAACACTATCAGCAGCAATTTAGGGTGCCTGAGCTAGAAGGCTTGCCGCGCTTTCACGGCGGCTTAGTCGGTTACTTTGGTTATGAGAGCATTCGCTATATAGAGCCGAAGTTATCCCAGCAGCCCGATAAACCTGACCCCATCAAAGCCCCTGATATTTTGATGATGCTATCGGATGAGCTGGTGGTGTTTGATAACTTGGCCAGCAAGCTTTATATCATTGTACATGCTGAAGCGGGGGAGTACGCCTCGGCCCATATGCGCTTAGATGAGTTGGTCGAAAAAATGCGTGCGCCTTTGGCGAGTCTGCCTAAGCATCGGCCCAAACAGATCAACGAGAGTGATTTTGTCTCGGGCTTTACCGAAAACGGTTTTAAGGACGCGGTCGAGCAGTGTAAACAATACATCAAGGACGGCGATGTGATGCAGGTGGTATTGTCCCAGCGTTTAGAATTGGATTTCAGCGCATCCGCATTAGACCTTTACCGCTCCTTACGCAGCTTAAATCCTTCGCCTTATATGTATTATGTGGATTGTGACGACTTTCAAATTGTCGGTTCATCCCCAGAAATACTGGTGCGTCTAGAAGATGAAAAAGTCACCGTACGCCCAATTGCGGGGACGCGCAAACGCGGTGCGACGGAACAGCGCGACCAAGAGCTAGAAGCTGAGTTGCTGGCAGACCCCAAGGAAATTGCCGAGCATTTAATGTTGATTGATCTAGGTCGCAATGATGCGGGACGCGTGGCGAAAACGGGCACAGTAAAACTCACTGATAAAATGAGCATAGAGCGTTACTCCCATGTGATGCATATCGTCTCGAATGTGGAAGCCGAGCTTAACCCAGAGTTAAGCGCGATGGATGTGCTGCGCGCAACGTTCCCTGCGGGTACGGTAAGTGGCGCACCGAAAATTCGCGCTATGCAAATCATTGATGAGTTCGAGCCGGTTAAGCGCGGTGTTTACTCAGGCGCGGTGGGCTATATCGGCTGGGACGGCACCATGGATACGGCGATTGCTATTCGCACCGCTGTGGTAAAAAACAATAAGTTATACATGCAGGCTGGGGCAGGTGTAGTGTACGACTCCCTGCCTGAACTGGAATGGAAAGAAACCATGAATAAAAGTCGTGCGGTATTTCGCGCAGCGGAAATTGCCGAAGCGGGCTTGGAGTAGTTGCTATGGTATTAATGATAGATAACTTCGACTCTTTCACCTTTAACCTTGTCCAGTACTTAGGCGAGCTGGGTGCGGACGTAGTGGTTAAGCGTAATGATGAGCTAAGCATCTCTGATATTGAAGCGATGGCCCCAGAGCGGATAATGATTTCCCCCGGGCCCTGTACGCCAAATGAAGCAGGCATTTCTATGGAGGTGATTAAGTACTTCGCGGGTAAGCTGCCGATCTTAGGTGTGTGCTTGGGGCATCAAAGTATCGGCCAAGTGTTTGGTGGCAAGATCGTACACGCGGGGCAAATTATGCACGGCAAAACATCGCCTATGCACCACGCGAACAAGGGGGTTTTCGCGGGTTTGCCCACCCCCTATGAAGCCACGCGCTATCATTCCTTGGTGATCGAAAAGGACAGTTTGCCGGATTGCTTGGAAATGACCTGCTGGACTGAAACCGAAGACGGTCAACTAGACGAGATCATGGGTGTGCGGCATAAAGAGCTTGCGATTGAAGGGGTGCAGTTTCACCCCGAATCTATTCTCACCGAGCACGGCCATGCCTTGCTGAAAAACTTTTTGGAAATGAAATGAGGCCAATCACAATGAACATCCAACAGGCCATCGCTGCGGTGCTCGAAAATAAAGATCTGAGCCGTGATGAGATGCTCGCGGTGATGCAACAGGTCATGACGGGTGAGGCGACGCCTGCCCAGATAGGTGGTTTCTTGATTGGCCTGCGCATGAAGGGTGAGACGGTTGACGAGATCACCGCAGCAGCCCAAGTCATGCGCAAGCTATCGACTAAGGTGGTGATTAATGCGGATAGCCTAGTAGATACTTGTGGCACCGGCGGCGATGCATCGGGCAGCTTTAATATCTCTACCGCCTCGGCCATCGTTGCCGCAGCGGCGGGGGCGAAGGTGGCCAAGCACGGCAATCGCTCGGTCTCTAGTAAGTCGGGTAGTGCGGATGTTCTCGAGGCGGCGGGGGTAAACCTAAATCTCAGCGCTGAGCAGGTCGCAAGCAGTGTAGAGCAGTGTGGTGTGGGCTTTATGTTTGCTCCCAATCACCACAGCGCCATGAAGCATGCAATTGGCCCGCGCAAAGAGATGGGTGTGCGCACGATCTTTAATGTGCTGGGCCCGTTAACTAATCCTGCAGGGGCACCAAACCAGGTCATGGGTGTATTTGATGCGAAGCTATGCCGCCCCATTGCCGAGGTGTTACAGGCACTGGGTAGTCGCCATGTGATGGTTGTGCGCTCGGATGATGGCATGGACGAAATTAGCATTGCTGCGCCCACGCAAGTGGCGGAGCTGAAAGATGGTGAGATTACCGAGTACACTATTCAGCCAGAAGACTTTGGTTTACAGCGCTCGAGCTTAGACTATATCAAGGTGGAAACGGCCGAGGATAGTTTGGCGATGATTCAGTTGTTGCTGGATGGTAAAGAGGGTGCTGCAGCAAATATTGTTGCGCTGAATGCGGGCGCAGCGATCTATGTGTCGGGCAATGCAGATAGTCTGGCAGCGGGTGTTGTTAGGGCTCAGGCCGTGTTGGCAAGCGGTGAGGCAAAGGCGAAGTTGGCCGAGCTGGTTGAAATTTCTAAGGCTTAAGGATTTATCGATATGAGTAACACTCCCGACATTCTGAAAAAAATTCTCGCGCGTAAGCAAGAAGAAATTGCCGAGCGCCGCCAGACGGTGAGCCTAGCCGAGTTGTATGAGCGCGCGGAACGTAGCTCGCCCACGCGAGGTTTCTTGAAGGCCATGCAGGAAAAAATTCAGCAAGGCGAAGCCGCGGTGATTGCCGAGATTAAAAAGGCTTCGCCATCCAAAGGCGTGTTGCGCGAAGATTTTCAGCCTGTCGACATTGCTCAGAGTTACGAGCAGGGCGGCGCTGCGTGTTTATCTATACTCACCGACGCTGACTTTTTTCAAGGCTCGGAAATTTATTTACAACGCGCACGTGCTGCATGTTTATTGCCGGTGATACGCAAAGATTTTATTGTCGATGAATATCAAGTTGCAGAAGCGCGCGCCATCGGCGCCGATTGCATCTTACTTATCGCCTCGGCACTGGACGATGTACAAATGCAGGAGCTGCACGCCCAGTCCTTAGCCTTGGGTATGGATGTGTTGGTTGAAGTGCACGACGCGGAAGAACTGGAGCGCGCTATTTTGCTAGATGCGAATATGATCGG
>CAZBWS010000075.1:0-10781 GCA_964495705.1 uncultured Gammaproteobacteria bacterium | reverse complement strand
TCTAGTACTTTTAAACCCAAAGATGCTTCGCTCTGAGCTATCGCAAATAAGCGATCAATATTTGGATGCTTGCCAGGGTTGGTTTCGGCATCGGCAACGTGTTCAGCAAAAAGCTCTAAGCCTTTTTTAGCTGCGGTCGCATTTAGCTCACCAAATTCTTCGAGTAAGGCTTTGTATAGTTTGAGTGAGCCTTGCTTGCCAGGAGCGTTTTCGATGCGATCGATAGCATCACCAGCAGAGTTGGTAATTAAAATGGCGGAGATATTTTCAACATCGGGGAAGGTGGCTAGGTTGTCTGCGAAGCTCATGGGGGTTTCCTAAAATTATGTGATGAATGCGGATAGGCTGCTTTCAGCTTATCCGCATAAGATACTTACAATTGCTCTCGAGCTATCGCGCGGTGTCCAATGTCATCGCGATAGTAAACACTATCCCAAGTAATTTGCTTGACGCCTTCATAGGCGCGCGCCTGTGCCGAGGTTACGCTTTCGCCGAGACCTACAACGCATAATACGCGGCCACCGTTGGTTGTGACATTGCCGTCGATATCTTTGGTGCCAGCGTGGAAGACTTTTAGGTCTTCTGCACCAAAGCTTTCAAGACCTGATATCACATCGCCCTTGTTGTAGTCGAAGGGGTAGCCGCCAGCGGCGAGTACCACGCCCATAGCGCGGCGCTCGTCCCATTCTGTACTTACTGTATCCAGCTTGCCAGCAACACCTGCTTCGCACAGCTCAACAAGGTCAGATTGTAAGCGCATCATGATAGGCTGAGTTTCTGGGTCGCCAAAGCGGCAGTTAAACTCTAATACTTTTGGCACCCCATCAGTATCAATCATTACGCCAGCGTATAAAAAGCCAGTGTAAGGAATGCCATCGGCCTTCATGCCTTTTACTGTGGGCATGATGACCACGTCCATAATGCGTTGGTGCATTTCGGTTGTCACCACGGGTGCCGGGGAATATGCGCCCATGCCGCCTGTGTTAGGGCCTAGGTCGCCATTGTCTCGCGCTTTGTGGTCTTGTGAGCTAGCCATTGGTAGTACATTATTGCCGTCAACCATTACAATGAAGCTAGCTTCTTCACCCTGTAGAAATTCTTCAACAACGACGCGATGACCTGCTTCGCCAAAGGCATTGCCAGCTAGCATATCGTTAATAGCTTCAATGGCTTCTTCTTCCGTTTGTGCAAGAATCACACCTTTACCCGCTGCTAAGCCATCGGCCTTGACTACGATAGGTGCGCCCATTGCTTTTACGTAGGCAACCGCTGGAGCGATTTCAGTGAAATTCTGATAAGCCGCAGTGGGGATTTGATGCTTGGCTAGAAAGTCTTTAGTGAAGGCTTTGGAGCCTTCAAGTTGAGCCGCCTCTGCAGTTGGCCCCCAGATTTTAAGGCCAGCTTGTTGGAAGGCATCCACTACGCCTAATACGAGAGGTGCTTCAGGGCCAACAATTGTCAGGTCAATCGCATTCTCTTTTGCAAAAGCCAATAGGCCATCTACGTCTTCAGCGCCGATGGCGACATTCTGTAGTTTAGCCTCTAGTGCCGTGCCGGCATTACCCGGCGCTACAAAAACGGTTTCTACGTCTGAGTTCTGGGCGGCTTTCCAGCCCAGTGCATGTTCGCGACCACCGCCGCCGATTACGAGTATTTTTTTCATAGTCTTTACGTTATTTAATTGTGCTGATAAAGCGTTCTAAACGGCTTTGGTCCTGACTGAATGCACGAATGCCTTCACCCAGTTTACTGCTAGCCATGGCGTTGCTATTTAGCTGCCAGCGATAAGGGCCTTCTTTAAGCTCTGGCATGCGCTGCATGTCACAGTGTGCGGCTGACTCCAAGTTGAGGTGCACCGATAGTTCGCCTTGCTCATTGCTGAGTTCCTCTAAAAACTTAGGGGCAATGGTGAGTAGATCACAGCCGGCTAGGGCCTTGATTTCACCAATATTACGGAAGCTTGCTGCCATGATTTCAGTGTCATAGCCGAACTTCTTGTAGTAGTTGTAGATACGGTTAACCGATTTTACCCCTGGGTCTTCGAAGGGGGTGTAGCCATCCACTCCATCTACTGCTTTGTACCAGTCCATAATGCGGCCGACAAAGGGTGAGATTAGCTGTACACCAGCGTCGGCACAGGCCGCGGCCTGTGCCATGCTGAATAGCAAGGTCATATTGGTTTTAATGCCCCGCTGTTCTAATACTTCAGCTGCTTTGATGCTTTCCCAAGTAGAGGCAAGTTTTATCAGTACACGGTTTTTGTCGATACCGGCTTTGTCGTACAGCTCGATAATACCTTCAGCGCGACGGATGCTAGCTTCAGTATCAAAAGAAATCGTAGAGTCAATTTCGGTGGATACGCGGCCAGGAATGACATGTAAAATTTCCACGCCAAAGTTCACAAATAGCTGGTCAGAAATTTGTTCGATACTGGCCTTGCCGTGCTTATTGGCGCGGCCAATAGCATCTTCCACTAGTTCACGATACTGGGGCATTTGTGCCGCCTGCAGAATCAAAGAGGGATTGGTGGTCGCATCAGTAGGTTGATAAAACTTAATCGCCTCGATGTCGCCAGTATCGGCAACAACGGTGCTATGGCGACGAAGTTGTTCTAATAAATTCATTATTTATCCAGTATCAGTGGCGAAAGTGGCGCATACCGGTAAATACCATCGCCATGCCGTGCTCATCGGCTGCGGCAATCACTTCCTCGTCGCGCATAGAACCGCCAGGCTGAATGACAGCGGCAATACCGACTTTCGCTGCATTATCGATGCCGTCACGGAAGGGAAAGAAGGCGTCAGAGGCCATTACTGAGCCCTTTACTTCTAAGCCCGCATGTTCGGCCTTGATGGCGGCGATACGAGCTGAGTTAACGCGGCTCATTTGGCCTGCACCTACGCCGATAGTCTGGCCGTCTTTGGCATAGATAATGGCGTTGGACTTGACGAATTTTCCGACCTTCCAAGCAAATAGTAGGTCTTGGATTTCTTGCTCGGTGGGCTGTCGCTTAGTCACCACTTTTAAGTCGCTAGTGTCGATTTTGCCCTGGTCTTTGTCTTGTACTAATAGTCCGCCAGTGACGCGTTTGTAATCTAGTGCTTTCGCACTATCCGCATTCCACTCTCCGCATTCTAGTAAGCGAAGGTTTTTCTTCGCTTCAACGATGGCGGCGGCTTCTGCTGAAACGCTAGGCGCAATAATCACTTCAACAAACTGGCGTTCAGTAATAGCACTGGCGGTTGCAGCATCTAATTCACGATTGAAGGCAATGATGCCGCCAAAGGCCGATTCAGTATCGGTCGCATAGGCAAGGTTATAAGCCAGCTTGATGTCAGTAGACACAGCAACACCACAAGGGTTGGCGTGCTTAACGATGACACAGGCGGGGTCAGTGAATTGTTTTATACACTCTAGGGCAGCGTCAGTATCGGCCACGTTGTTGTAAGAGAGCTCCTTACCTTGTAGTTGCTTAGCGGTGGCAATAGACGGCTCGCTGATGTTGCGCTCGACATAGAATGCGGCGTTTTGGTGAGGGTTTTCACCGTAACGCATATCTTGTGTTTTTTCGAATTGCAGATTGATGGTGTTGGAGAACTGGTTTAACTCACTGGCCGTTTCACCGGGGTTTTGGATACTGCCTAAGTGGTTGGCAATAGCCCCGTCATAGCGTGCGGTGTGCTCAAAGACTTTTAGCGCTAGCTCAAAGCGGGTTTGATCAGTTACGCTACCTTCATTCGCTGCGATTTCAGCTAATACTTTGTCGTAGTCGTTGGCGTCAGTGACCACAGTAACAGATGCGTGGTTCTTCGCTGAAGAACGCAGCATGGCTGGGCCACCGATGTCTATATTTTCTATAGCCATTGCAAAGTCGCAATCTTCACGGGCGATAGTGGCTTCGAAGGGGTAGAGGTTAACGACGACTAAGTCGATACAGGGAATACCGTGCTCGGCCATCACTGCATCATCTATACCACGACGCCCGAGTAGGCCGCCGTGAATCTTCGGGTGTAAGGTCTTTACACGGCCAGCCATCATCTCTGGGAAGCCAGTGTGGTCCGAGACTTCAATTACAGGTACGCCGTTATCGGCTAATAGCTTGGCGGTGCCACCTGTAGATAGAATCTCTACGTCGCGTGCGTGTAGGGTCTGGGCTAGTTCGAGGATGCCCGTTTTGTCTGAGACGCTGATCAGCGCTCGTTCAATTTTCTTGCTCATGATAAAAGGCCGTTTAAATTTAAAATAAAAGAAAGTTTTGCCAAAGGTCTTTCAACTCTATGCGGATAGGCTGAAATGGGCGCTTGGCAAAGCTATCTTGTCGCGCGGGATTATAACTGAAAAAACAGGCTGATATTGGTTGAGTTTATGACTTGACCTAGAGTAACTCGTGTTCTTTGAGTTTTTTGCGCAGAGTTCCACGATTTAGTCCTAGATACTCTGAGGCATGACTCTGATTATTGTCTGCGTAGTCCATAATGCAGGTCAAAAGGACAGACTCTACTTCGCCGACCACCATTTTGTGTACGCCCACAGGTTTTTCCCCATCCAGGTTTTCCAGATAGCTTGCGATAGAGTTTTTGACGGCGTCTTTTAAAGCTTGGCTCATGCGACCTGCTCCTTGTGTGTTACTTGGCTGAAAAAATCTTCGATGGCAGCGCGTTGTTCGTTGGCGTCTTCGATGGAAAATAAGGTGTTTTTAAACGACTTGAAATTGACTTGGCCTTTCATATACCAGCCAATATGCTTGCGAGCAATACGCGGCCCCATGAACTCCCCATAGAATTCATATAGATTGTCCAGATGGCCGAGTAGCGTTCTTTGTATTTCTTCTTGGGTAGGTGGCGCGAGTTTGTTGCCGGTGGTGAGATAGTGCTTTACTTCGCGAAAAATCCACGGGTTTCCTTGCGCCGCGCGGCCAATCATTAAACCGTCAGCCTGGGTGTGGTTGAGTACGGTTGCGGCTTTCTCGGGACAGTCGATATCGCCGTTAGCGAGCACAGGAATGCGGATAGTCTGTTTGACGGCGGCAATCGTATCGTATTCAGCGGCGCCTTTGTACATGTCTTTGCGAGTGCGTCCATGTAGGGAGAGCAGTTGGATGCCGCAGTCCTCGGCAATTTTCGCCACGCTCATTATATTGCGTTTGCTCGGCTCGGTGCCGGTGCGGGTTTTCAGGGTGATGGGCACGTCAACAGCCTCGACGACTGCAGAGAGTATCTCGGCGACGAGTTTTTCATTATTGAGTAGCGCAGAGCCAGCGGCTACGTTGCAAACCTTTTTAGCGGGGCACCCCATATTAATGTCGATAATTTGTGCGCCGTGCTCTACATTGAAGCGTGCAGCCTCGGCCATCATTTTGGCTTCTGCGCCTGCGATTTGCACAATAATAGGCCCTGGTTCACCGTCGTGGTTGAGTCTAAGCTGGCTTTTCCGAGTGTTGCGTAATTGTGGTTGACTGGTAACCATCTCTGATGGTGTCCAATCTGCCCCCAGCTGTCGACAGAGTTGGCGAAACGGCCTGTCAGTCACTCCTGCCATCGGGGCGAGAGCAAGTAAATTGTCAAACTGGTATTGGCCTAGGCAGATCATAGGCGAGGGATTTTAGCGCTTTAGGCGTTGATTAAAAAGTGACCAGTTGTTTCAATCGGCGTCAAATTGTCGGTGTAAGGTTTTCGAGTGTTTATTGGAAATCTATTTCAAAGGCCATTGCCTGCTCGCCAGGGTCGGCTAGTTCTAGGGAGATGGAGCTTGATTGCTGTGGTGCCATGCCTGCGTCAGCATTGCTAAATTTGTCGAGATATTCTGTTGGAGTAAAACGGCGAGTGGCCACTTCTTGGCCACGCACATTAGACATACTGAGTATGAGTGTGGGGTAGGGTTGCTGGAAGTCCGCTTTGTTGCTGAATGTGGCCGTGACGACGAGCGCGTTGGCCGTGTTGGGGTGGGCATAAACATTGCGGCTTTCTAATTGGAATTGTTCGAGTGCACGTTGGATAGGAATTATACACTGTGGAATCGCGTTACAAGCTTGTTGAACGTAGGGCGCGATGGAAGCGATACGAACCAGCTCGCTACGCTTTAAATAAGCAATTTGAATAAGTAGGATCGCGAGTAAAGCCATGCTGAATAGGGCAAGAGTGATGCTCTTTAATGTTTTTCCCCAAGCCGACTTGTCGACTGCGTCCTTGGTTAAGTCAGAGAAAATCAAGGGGTTGATGTTTGTGGCTGTTGTGTTTTTACTTTCTTGGGGTGGTTTAGCAATATCATCTAAATGTGGGGGGGCTTGAGGTTCTGCGTGTTGCATATTTACATGGCCATCAAAGACAGCTTGGCATTGGGTGCAGCGTACTTGCCCATTAGCTATGTCGAGATGTTCTTGGGTGATATTGAAGGTTGTTTGACATTCTGGGCATTGAGTTTGCATGGCGCTATTATGTCGTTAAGCGTTTTGTGGAACAAGTCTCATTCTGGCTGTCGCACTGTAGTAGGGCAGGGATCGATAAGAGAAGAAGATAATATCCAAGATGACTTAAATACAGTTGAGTTGTGGCCTGTGGTGCAGCTTAAAGCGAGTTACCGCTTCTAGCTACTTTCGGGTTCCCGTAACTAAAGCCCAGTCTCCATCAAAGCTGGGCTTTTCTATATCAAACCACGGGGAGTAGCATGCGATGATGTCCTCAGCCTGCTCACGCAAGATACCTGATAGTGCAAGCTTGCTACCGCTTGGGCATAACTCAGCAAATACAGGGGCAAGCGTTAGCAAGGGGCCTGCGAGTATATTGGCTACTAATACATCAATATGCTGATTCGGCTTTTCGTCAGTAGCTAGGACAATAATGTTTTCATTAACTTGGTTTTGTTGGGCATTGCTGTGTGTCGCTTCAATGGCTTGTGGGTCAATGTCGGTGACAAAGGCTTTCTTTGCTCCTAGTAGTAGGCCAGCAATGGCCAGAATCCCTGAGCCACAACCAAAATCTAGCAATGTCTGAGAGTTGATGTTTTGCTGGTCTAGCCAGCGTAGGCACATCGCTGTTGTGGGATGTGTGCCTGTACCAAATGCTAGGCCTGGATCTAACACCATATTCACGGCATTTATATCAATGGGTTCTCGATGGCTAGGGACAACCCAGAGTTTGTCGCCAAATTGCATGGGATGAAAGTCATCCATCCAAGCGCGTACCCAGTCACGGTCAGCGATAAGCTCGTAGTTTAGCGTATTGATTTCTTGGCTTTGTAGCCCATTATTGATGGCGGCTTCGATGAGTAGCCTATCCGCATTCACATCAAATAGGCAGACGACAATGCTTTGATCCCAAAGCGGCATTTCACCGGGCTTGGGTTCTAGCAGTGGTTGATCGGCAGCGTCACGCAAGGTAACTGTTAGGGCCCCTGTGGCAAGCAAGAGGTCTTCCACAGGTTCTACGCGAGACTGCTCTACCTGAACAGAGAATTGATGCCAAGCCATAATCGTGCCTTTGGTACTGAAGTGGTTATTTATTTGCGCGCTTTTAAACGCTTTTCTAAATAGTGAATATTGATGTCAGTGTCTGCAGTGGCAAAGTTAGCGTCTAGGATAACTTCGCGCAGCAAGGGGATATTAGTTTTAATGCCATCGATAACGATCTCGCTGAGCGCGCCAGCCATGCGTCGAATAGCGTGTTCTCGGCTGTCTCCCCGTACGATAAGCTTACCTACCATAGAGTCATAATAGGGTGGTACAGCATAGCCATTATAAATATGGGTGTCCATCCGCACGCCGGGGCCACCCGGGGCGTGATATTGAGTAATCGTACCAGGGCTGGGCATAAATGTATCAGGGCATTCTGCATTGAGCCTGCACTCAATCGAGTGGCCGTCCATGCGGATATCTTCCTGGGTGAAGGGCAGGGGGTCGCCTGCTGCAATACAGATTTGTTGTTGAACAATATCTATATTAGTCACGCGCTCGGTAACGGGGTGTTCAACTTGCAGGCGCGTATTCATCTCAATGAAATAAAATTCACCGTCTTGATATAAGAACTCGAAAGTGCCAGCGCCAACATAGTTGATGCGCTTACAGGCATCAACACAGCGCATGCCGATGAATTGGCGTTGTTCTTCAGTAATTCCGTGGGCAGGAGCTTCTTCTATGACTTTTTGGTGGCGGCGTTGAATGGAGCAGTCTCGCTCCCCCAGGTGAACCACATTGCCGTGCTTGTCGGCCAAGACTTGTACTTCTATATGGCGCGGCTGACCGAGAAATTTTTCCATATACAGCACATCACTGCCAAAGGCCGCTAGTGCTTCAGAGCGTGTTGTTGCTATGGCGCTAGGTAGCTTGGCCTCTGAATGCACAACGCGCATGCCGCGCCCGCCACCGCCAGCTGCTGCTTTAATGATGACAGGGTAACCAATGTCACGGGCAAGCTGACTGTTTTCTACTTTGTCGTTGCCTAGGGCGCCTTCTGACCCCGGTACGCAGGGTACGCCTGCAGCTAGCATGGCGGCCTTGGCTGAAATCTTGTCACCCATCAGGCGAATAGAGTCTGCACTAGGGCCTATGAACTCAAAGCCACTGCGCTCGACTTGCTCGGCAAAGTCGGCATTTTCCGCTAAAAAGCCATAGCCAGGATGAATGCCAACGGCGTCAGCAATTTCTGCCGCAGCAATAATAGCAGGAATATTTAGATAGCTATCTTTGCTTGCGGCAGGGCCAATGCAGACGGCTTCATCTGCGAGCCGAACGTGTTTAAGGTTGCGGTCAGCACTTGAGTAAACAGCAACGGTTTTAATGCCCATCTCGCGACAAGCACGTAAGATACGCAGGGCTATCTCGCCGCGATTGGCGATCAGAACTTTAGCCAGCATTAGGCTTCTATCACAAATAGTGGGGCGCCAAATTCAACCGGTTCACCATTGTTGCACTCGATTGATTTGATGGTGCCGCTGATGTCGGCCTCAATTTGGTTCATTATCTTCATTGCTTCGACAATGCATAAAATATCTCCTTGTGAGACGCGCTGGCCGATTTTCACGAAGGGTTCAGAGTCGGGGGATGAGGCGTTGTAATAGGTTCCGACCATGGGGGATTCCATGATATGACCAGTCGCTTTCTGTGCTGCTGGTGCAGCACTTGCCTCTGTATAGCTTGCTGTGACAGGTGCTGAATATGCTTGAGGAATAGGCGCTGGTGCTAATGTGCTACCACGGGAGATGCGTACCGACTCCTCTCCTTCTTTGATTTCAATTTCAGCAATACCAGACTCTTCTAGCAGCTCTATTAATTTTTTAACTTTACGTATATCCATAGTTCTAATGTCCTAATTTTTTTAGGGCTGCGCATAGGGCGAGCTCGTAGCCTTGAGCGCCAAGGCCCATTATTACGCCTTCGGCAGCGTCTGACAGGTATGACTGGTGGCGAAACTCTTCCCGCTTATGGGTGTTGGATAAATGGATTTCAATAAATGGGATGGCAACCCCAAGTAAGGCGTCGCGCAGGGCTACACTGGTATGGGTAAATGCAGCGGGGTTGATAATAATAAAGTCTACATTGTCTTTGGCAGCATGTATGCGCTCAACTAACTCGTGTTCAGCATTACTTTGCATAGTCTCTAGGGTGCAATCTGCTTGTGTGGCTTGCTGTTGTAAGTGCAGCATAATATCGGCCAAGCTATCGGAGCCGTAGACTTCAGGCTCGCGAGTGCCTAGTAGATTTAAATTCGGGCCGTTAAGTACCAGTACAGTTGTCATATCGCCATCTTTTATAATTTCTTTAGATTTTGCCGAATTGAATTCAAAAAGTCTAGTTCTAAGACGTTAAATGCAAGATCGCTGCAAATACATACAGTTTTAAAGTAATGGTTCTATTAGTTCTTTGGCTTCTTGGTAGCTTAATATGCCCTTATGGTGCTTATAGGCGATGTTTCCTTTTTTATCTAAGATGACAGTATAGGGCAGCGCTCCATGTAGGCTGCCATACTCCTCCATTAGGGCATAGCCTTCTTTTTCAACTATTAAAGAAGGGTAGCTAATTCCTATTTCTTGTTCAAAAGCATTAACTTTGTCTTGTTTGTCAATGGCCAGACCAATAACAGAAAAGTCTCGGTCTTTGAATTCGTCGTGAAGACGAATAAAGTCTGGGATTTCTTCTCTGCAAGGTGGACACCAAGTTGCCCAGAAGTTGATCAGTAGAATTTTATTTTCGGGCAGGTTAACTTTGAGTTTCGTCTGAAGTTGTTCGGTATTTGAGAGGTGTTTACTGATCAGATAGCCTAAAACTAAAGCTGTAATGCTTATGCAGGTAGAAATTGTGAATTTGAATAGTTTAAATTTAATAGTATTATCTTGCATTACTTGATATTTTACTTTAACTTTTGCTCTTAAGTTTTGCTATTATTACATATTATGAGGATCTGAAAGTGCCGTTTACTAAATTGAAACAGGTTTTAGTGCTTTTTATAGCTGTTGTGGCTAGTGGTGTTGCGTGCGCCGTAGAGGATACGTCGAGCTTTTACTATGGGCTTTCTGTTGGTGTAGGAGAAGTAGAGCTGAGGGGCTCAGGTACATTTAATGAGGATGCTGATAATGGAGGACAGCTACTAATAGGTTATGAGGTTACGCCACAGCTATCAACCGAGCTACGATTAAATAGACTCTCTGGTGATGTAAGTTCTAATTCTGCATATGGATTCCTTCGCTTTTCTTTACCTATTAGCTCTTATTCAGTGCCTTATGCCATGATAGGGGCAGGTGTGACGGATATTAATGCCAAGGACGCTGATGGGAGTAAAGCTGATTTTGAT
>CAZBWS010000074.1:0-10805 GCA_964495705.1 uncultured Gammaproteobacteria bacterium | reverse complement strand
GTGTTCAATAATATATTTTTGTTCGCTAGGTATGCTGACCAAGTCAGCTAATATTATCTTTTGCTTCACGACGTATATAAATAAACAACGCATCGGGAAACAAGGCGTGTAAGAAAGGTATTCGCAATGAGTTCTGCGGTAGATTGTCGAGCCACTTTAGCGCCTTTGGCTGATCGACTTGTTTGATGTTGCTCAACATACCTAAGTCGACACTTTGTAAACTTTTTAATAACAATTTTTCCAGCGGCTTTCTCATCGTGTCATGTAAATCGGAGGCACTGACCGAGTCCACGCCCTGCTCTGCTCTTTGCTTAGGATTTGGTAGCTTATACAATCACGCCAACCCTGCAAATATGCGCTATGAAGCTAATAAAGAGAATGAATCGCTTTGCTATTACGCCGCCATGGACATCAAAAAAGGGGATGAACTGACTACAAATTACAATGCTGGACTGGGCTCTAATATATCAGAGCAAGATGACTGGTTTGAAAGAAACAACATTACACCTATAAGCTAAACAGTAATCAATCTATAAAAAAATCAACCACCGCCTCAATCACCTTGCGCTTTTTCATAATATACGTATGTGAATAAGGCACTTTTAATACCTGTTCTGCGCCCAGTAAACTCGCACTATCTACAGACACCTTGCCATCATCACGCCCTGGAATTAAAAGAGAGTAGAATGGGTTGCCACTAAATGTTCCTACGACAGCCAACACGGGGTAGTCTGGCTTTGGCAAGGAGTCTAGTAGCGTATCCGCCTTCGCGCCCATTTCGTAGCCTGCCCTACCGTTAATCCACTTGAACAATGGGATCCAACCTAATTTATCTACCAGCTCTGTACCTTTATGGGGAGATGCGATAGTAACGACTTTACCGAGCTTGGCAGGGCGTTGTTGTTGAATATATAGGCGGGACAAAATCCCCCCCATAGAGTGACCCACAAAGTGCAACTGGTAAGCATCAGGCGGACAATATTTTGTAATGCCAGGGTGAATAAAACGTTCTAGTAACTGAGCATTAGTAAAGCGTGTGGACGGGTAGTCAATGTTAATAGTACGAAAGCCTGCTCCATTAAGCGCTTGCTCTAGCTTGCGCATAGATCTGCTACTGCGCGCTAGGCCATGTAGTAACACTACACACTCCGCCTTATGCTGTATCGAGCTCCCCTTCAACAAGTCTATTTTTGCTGAGGGCGTGGCACAGCCGATGAGTAATGCGGATACGCTAGTTAGCAGTAGCTTTAAAATTTTAAGCACGGCGCACTCGCGGCACTGCAGCCAGTAACTGCTGAGTATAAGGGTCTCTAGGTTCTTGTAACACTTGCTGCACACTGCCTTGTTCCACAAGTTTACCTTGCTGCATCACGATGACATCATGGGCAAAGTAGGCAACCACGGATATATTGTGAGTAATGAATAAATAGCTAAGACCTAACTGTTGCTGCAGGGCATACAGTAAATCGAGAATTTGAGCCTGTACAGACACGTCCAATGCACTAGTTGGCTCATCTAAGATCAAGACCTTAGGGTCTACAGCTAATGCTCTGGCTATACAGATGCGCTGGCGCTGACCACCAGAGAATTCATGGGGGTAACGTAATGCGGCATCTTCAGGCAAACCAACCTGTTCTAATAAGCTCTGTATACGTTGATCACGCGCTGTTTTGTCGACACAGATATCCAGTGCAATCATTCCCTCAGCGATTATCTCGCCGATAAGCATACGCGGGTTCATAGAGGAGTACGGGTCTTGAAATACCACTTGTACATCAGAGCGGTATTGCAGTAACTGCTTATAATCTAGTTCGGCAATATTTTTCTGTTCATAATGTAACTCTCCCGATGTGGCTGGGTTGAGTTTTAAAATGCCTCGGCCGATGGTGGTTTTACCACTACCCGACTCGCCCACTAACGCCAATGTTTGACCTTTTTTTAGCTCAAAGCTAACACCGTCAACGGCCTTTACATGGCCAACCGTTCGTTTGAATAAGCCCTTGCGTATGGGGAAGTAAATTTTCAAATCATCTACAGATAACACCACATCACTGTTCACGGGTGCATCCGCATTTTGCTGCGCCCCTGTTTGCAATGACTTGCCACGCTTATCAAAACTCGGCAAAGCATCGAATAACTCGCGGCTATATTCATGTTGAGGGTTGGCAAAGAATGTTTTTGCACTGCCCTGCTCTAATACCTGGCCTTGGCGCATTACTACCACTTCATCCGCCACCTGCGAAACCACCGCTAAGTCGTGAGTAATAAATAATACTGCGGTGCCTTGCTCACGCTGCAGGTCTTTTATTAAATCTAGAACCTGTGCTTGTATGGTGACATCCAAGGCAGTGGTCGGCTCATCGGCGATGAGTAATTTGGGTTTACCAGCTAAGGCAGTGGCAATCATCACACGCTGTTTCATGCCACCAGAAAGTAAATGCGGATAGTCTTGAGAACGCTGTACTGGATTGACGATTCCAACTTGATCAAGTAGCTCGATTGCACGCAGCTTAGCTTGGCTACGACTCAATTTATGGTGTACACGCAGAGACTCTGCAATCTGCTCACCTACTTTAATTACAGGGTTTAAACTGGTCATGGGCTCTTGGAATATCATACCCATATCACCCCCGCGGATACTGCGCATGCGCTGCTCGGGCACCGACAATAGCTCTCGTCCAAACAGGGTGACCTTGCCTCCTTGTATGCGCGCAGCCGTAGGCAATAAGCGCATAATGGCCAAGGCACTCATTGACTTGCCACTGCCAGACTCACCCACTAGTGATAGGGTTTCTCCTTGGCGAATCTTAAAGCTGACATCGTCAACCACGCGGTTTTCGCCAAAGGCAATCGCGAGATTTTTTACATCTAAAATAAGCTCGTTCATATGCGCTCCCGCAAGCGTGGATCAAAGGCATCACGCACTACATCAGTAAATAGGTTGGCGCACAGAACTAAGGTCAACATAGCAAAAAATGAAGCGGTTAAAGCCCACCAAACCATCGGCTCACGGGCCATCTCTAGACGTGCACTGTTAATCATATTACCCCAGCTGTGGGTGGTTGGGTCTACGCCCACACCCACATAGGACAACACAGCCTCCGCCAATACTAAGCCACTAAAATCTAAGACTATTGATATCAATACCAAATGCATCACATTAGGCAATAAATGTTTGATCAAAATCATGCGGTTGCGCACACCAAAAGCCGTGGATGCATTGACATAATCCATTTCTCGCAGTTTGAGTGTCTCTGCACGCAGCAAGCGACACAGCCCTGTCCAACTGGTAATGCCGAGTATCAAGCAGATAAAAAACAAGCGCCAATCTGCACGCTCTATCACACTGGTAAATTGATCCGCGTTGTTATACATATACACATCTAACATCAATACCGCAGCAGCGATCAGCAATATGCTGGGTATAGCATTCAAAGTGGTATACAAATATTGCACCACATCATCAACCCAACCTTTGAAATATCCCGCACTCATACCAAGAACTAAGGCGAGGGGTAACATCACCAAAGTAGTCAACGTACCTATCACCAAGCCTGTACGTATGCTTTTCAAGGTAATGTAAAATACGTCGTAACCGACTTTGTCTGTGCCCCATATGTGATAGTAGCCGCTTAGGTGATACGTCGCCCCCGTAATCAAAAATAATAACAAGGCTACAAGGCTGGCTGTGCGCAATGCCGATGACTTAAACAGAAGGTTTTTTATTTGTTGTAAAAATTTAACCGGGTGCAATTTTGCCCTAATAAGACAATGCAGTATTAATAGGATCAACCACACACCTAAACCATACAGTGCACCCGTAAGTCCCTTAAGTAAGATATCCGTAGCGGCTTTATCTTCTGACTGCAAATGCGAACCTGCGTGTTTTAACTTAGGGTAAGAACGCACTTGCCCACCGCCCTCCACTTCGATCGTTTTCTTACTGAAGCTGTGTAAGGCAAAGGGCTTTGAGTAAGTCGTCTCAACTTGGGTGCGCATGGGCGTGACGATCACATCAAACACACTCAGCAACTCCGTCGACACCACCGCCTCACCTTCAGGTGAGTCAACTTGCACGGTGGGATAATAATGCACTGAGTCTAATAAACCGATACAGACATAGGCTGCCAACACCACACCTGTAGCGGCACCTACGTGGCTGTGCAAAACCTGACGCCAAGGGGCGAGCAAGTGTTCATGACGTCTCACATGAGCTGCATAAACAACACTAACCACGACTAAAAACCAGATTAAATAATCCGTTAATAAAAAGTGTAGGTTCATGACAACCTCACTCTTGGGTCTGCCAATGTATAGGAAATATCAGTCAGCAATAGACCGATGACATACAGAAAGGCCCCCAAGAAAACCATGCTGCGTACAATGGCAAAGTCCTGCCCGCGTATAGCATCAATGGTATAACTGCCAAGACCAGGGATGGCAAAAAAAGCTTCTAAAATCAAACTGCCCATAAATAAAGTAGGTAAAACCACGACGACACCGGTCAGAATAGGAATCAAGGCGTTACGCAGTACATGCTTGAACAACACTGTGCGCTCACTCAGACCCTTAGCTCGTGCAGTACGCACATAGTCCTTTCCCATTTCTTCTAAAAACAAGGTGCGATAAAAGCGAGTACCACCACCAATTCCGCTAACCACACCAATAATAACAGGTAATACCAAAAACTTGATGGCATCTGTGCCAGGGTTATAGCCCGATATAGGCACGAGTTGGAGAAGCTTGCCGATCAAAAACTGACCACCAATGATATAGAAAAGCCCCGACACAGACATCATCACCACACACAAAATAACGCCCCAATAATCAATATAACTAGCGCGAAAAAAGGCGATCAACAAAGCAAAAGTAATATTGCACAACAGGCCAACGATGAGTGTGGGCACAGCAATTGCCAAGCTCGGCCACATGCGCTGGCTAATGTCATAGCTAATGTCACGGCCTGCATCAGAACGTCCAAAATCAAAAACAAATAAGCTAAGGGATTTTTCTGCAAAGATTGTATCGCTAACTTTACCTAGACCCAGGCTATCCGCATTATAAAAAAGCGGCTTGTCATAACCATGTTCGGCTTTCCAGCTATCTATTTGCTCCTGTTTTATATGTTTGTCACCTAAATACAAGCGCGCCATATCGTCCGGTGGATTAACGGTAAAAAACAGCAAGAAGGTAATCAGGTTCACTCCAATCAAAATCGGAATGGCATATAAAACACGGCGAATAATATAGGCAATCATAGTGCAGCCTTCTGTTCTTTACGGCGGTAGCTGATATAGGCGGGAACAATGGAAATGCAGACTAATAAAACCAGTAAGACAACCGGCCATAACACAGCTTGGTTCCACTCTTTGCGCAAACTTGCACGCTGACCCGAATCAATTCTCTTATACTTTAATGTATTGTTTGCCATGACATTAGGCTTCGCATTTTTATACCAACCATGATGCAAAGTGAAAGACTTTCTATTAAAACCAAACACCCAAGGAGCATCCTCCCTGACGATGGCGTTCATTTTATCGATAACCGCTAAACGTTGAGGGTTATTCGGCATGCTTTTCATTTCATCAAACAGTTGGTCAAAAGCTGGGTTTTGGTAGTTCGCTGCATTTTCACCCTGAGCATCGACCTTATTATTCGGGCCATAGAGTAAAAACATAAAATTCTCTGGGTCAGGGTAATCCGCGTTCCAGCCCCATTGGAAAATTTGTGCTGCTCCCTTTTTCATTTTGTCTTGGAAGCGGTTGTAATCTGTATTGCGAATCAATAGCTGAATACCCAGCTTTGCATACTGTTTAACCATCCATTGCAGGTTTGCTTTACTGTCGGGCCCAGAACCCACCGTATCAAAGTTAAGTATCAAAGCCTGACCGGTTTTTTGGTCTATGCCATTTGCATAACCCGCTTCAACCAGCAGTTGCTTAGCCTCAGATAAATGGCGGCGCTGTGGCTTGTCATTTTTCCATTGGTACACAGTCGAGTTTATTCCCGCCTGCCCTTCACGGTAGCCAAATATACCTGGGGCTATCGGGCCCTGGGCTGCAGAGCCGCGACCATTCAAAAAGATAGAAATATACTCCTCATAATCAATGGCGATAGAGATAGCCTGTCGTAGCTTCTTAGCACGTTCGGACAAGCCACCAATCACACTGTCACGCATATTAAACCCAATATAAAACACACTACTACTTACCGAGGTTGTTAGTGAGATACCTTGCTCCTGCATCTGCGGAGTTAAGCTAAGCTCGCCTCCTGTCATTTGCACGGCTTGGTCAAAGCTGTCGGAACTAATTCCTGAGTTATCGTAATACCCTTGTAAAAACTTATTCCAATAGGGAATCGTTTCTTTTTCCAAGCTATAGACAGCTTTGTCCAAAAAAGGCAAAGGTTTGCCCGCGTCAGTTAGTAAACCCGTAGCAACATCCTCCTGCATACCCTCTTGAGGGTAGTATTCAGTACGGAAGTTGGGGTTGCGCTCTAAAACCATACGCAAGTTGGGATTGTTTTCCACCAACATAAACGGCCCCGTACCTATTGGGTACCAGTCCAAGTTGATATTGCGATCATCCATACCATCTTGCTCATAAAAAGCTAAGGCCTCCCAGGGCATGGGGGCAAAAAAGGGCATGCTCATCCAGTAGATAAACTGTGGGTATAACCCCTTAACACGAATGCTGTAGGTCAGCTCATCTACAACCGTCAAACCCGCCATCGACAACTTGTTCAAGTCAATCTCTTCACCTTGCTTACGCAATTGTTTGAGCTGCTTTGAATACTCAGCGAAACCCTCAATATAGTTAGCGAATATACCCGCTACAGGGGAATGCAACTTGGGGTCTGCTAAACGTTTGATCTGTAATACATAGTCCTGAGCAGTTAGCTGACGGGTGCCACTGCGCTCAAAGTCTGCCAGCGTATTGATACCCTGCAAGCTATCCGCATTCAAATCGTGATAGGTGAATTTACCCGCAGTATCTTTGGCAAAGGCGGGATGGGGTTGGTAATTAATACCTGGCTGCAGTCGAATAGTATAAACACTATAGTCCGCACCCTCAGAGTTACCCAATTCAACCCCGTGCATATCAAAATATTGTAACTCTGGCATGGCAGTAGCCGTGGCCGGGATAAGCTCGTATGGGCGCTTTAGATAGTGGTATTGGAAAGGAGGCTCGTAAACTTGGGCAATAAAGGCGTATTCATTTGCGCTATAAGATTTAGCCGGATCTAAGTGCTTGGGCCGCTCACTGAATGATGAGTACAGAGTTTTGCCTTGATCTAAAGTTTCTTCATAGGGGTTATTCCACAAGCTTTCAGAGCAGGCACTCATTAATAGGGTAGACACAAGCAGTGCGGATAGTTTGCAAAACGCTAACTTTCGTGGCCAATTGAAGTGATAGTGACTAGCTGTGATCATACCGTAATATAAATAGTTTTTATTAGGCTTGATGGTATTATCTAAGCACAGTTAAAGCTATACATTTACGGAGTAAAAATGGGTTTTCTACAAGGCAAACGTGCATTAATAACTGGTGTCGCCAGCAATCGCTCTATCGCTTGGGGGATTGCCGAAGCAATGCACCAACAAGGCGCTGAGCTGGCTTTCACCTATCAGAATGATCGATTGAAACAACGTGTAGAGCAATGTGCCCAAGAATTTAATAGCGTAATAGTTTTACCTTGTGATGTTGAATCAGATGAATCTATTGCCGAATTATTTAACGGTTTAAAGCAACACTGGGACGATTTTGACATTATTGTGCATAGTATTGGCTTTGCTCCGCGCGACCAAATCAGCGGGGACTTTCTAGATAACGTCACACGAGAAGGCTTTAGCATTGCACACGATATCAGCGCTTACAGCTTTCCCGCTCTCGCTAAGGCCGCTAAACCCATGCTGTGTAAAGGGGGCTCTCTCATCGCCCTCACCTATTTAGGTGCGGTACAAGCCATGCCTAACTACAATGTAATGGGCCTCGCCAAGGCCAGCTTAGAAGCGAGTATTCGCTATACAGCTCAGTCATTAGGGCCACTGGGAATTCGGGTCAATGGTATTTCTGCCGGCCCTATAAAAACCTTGGCCGCAGCAGGTGTGGAAAATTTCCGTAAAATGCTCGATCATGTAGAAGAAACAGCCCCCCTAAGGCGCAATGTAACAACACAGGACGTGGGCAATACTGCTGCATTTTTAGCATCTAATTTAGCGGCGGGAATCACTAGCGAGATACTCTATGTGGATAACGGTTACCACAACGTAGGTATGCCAAATCTATAAAAACACAAAGTAATTAAGCATAAAAAAGCCCTGCAAATGCAGGGCTTTTTTATTACCACAGTAACGGTTTATTGTGCATCTGTACTACTTAACTGTGGGTTAACAACTACATCTGCATCTGCACGCAGTCCTTGCAACATAGATTGATAATCACCATTACCCAAGGAACCCAGTAACTGCTCTCTTAAACGATCTTGTTCAGCCTTATCTAAAGCAGTAAAGTCACCTACGGTCACGGACTTTAATGCAATAACCGCACGCCCACTGGCAGTCGTGGCAACACCTATTTCATGTTTCTCTGCCGCGGGCTTACTCAACTTGAATACCGCATCTACCAACTGGTTATCCACATCCTTACGATCAGAACGGGTTATACCCGTAGCTGTTTGCAATTCACCACTATATTTTTCAGCAAGCTGTTTAATCTCACCACCCTCTTGAAGGGCAGCGTGTAAATCAGCAGCGGCATCATTCAACGCTGTCTGTGTTTTCTGGTTTAGCAAAATAGTTTCTATTTCTGCTTTCGCTTCTTGCAAACTCTTATCTCTGGCTTCTTCGTGCTGCTTCACACGCACAACCACCACCTCTCCGCTGGGCAGGTCAATGGCTGTTGAATTATTACCTTCAACCAGGGCATCCGCATTAAAGGCCGCTTCACGGACAACAGCTTCGGCGGCAATACCACTACCCGAGCCACGCGTGAACAAGTCGGTAGTTTGGATAGTCAAAGCCAACTCCTCAGCCACTGGTTGTAATGAGTCTGGATTTTCAAATGATAAATTAGACAAACTAGCCAAGTCATCATCGTACTTAGTACGCGCTTGGTTGGTTGTTAATTCATCTTTAATGCTTTGTTCGACTTCAGAAAAGGTTTTGTCAGAGGCGGCCTGAATATTGTCTACACGGATAATATGAAAACCAAAGCGTGTTTTAACCGGCTCACCCACTTCGTTTAAAGCTTGTGCATATACCGCTTCTTCAAAAGCAGGTACCATAGCTCCACGTTGAATTTCACCAAGATCTCCACCTTGAGCGGCCGAACCTGGGTCTGCAGAAAGCTCAGTCGCTAATGCTGCAAAATCTTCCCCTGCCTTTAAGCGCTCAACTAAAGCAATAGCTTCTAGTCGCTTTTCTTCAACAACAGACTCTTCAGCTTCTTGATCAACACTTAGCAAGATATGGCGTGCCTTGCGCAACTCAGCCGTTGTATAGCGACCTGATGCTATGCCCGCTTCATACTCTGCCTTTACTGCTTGCTCATCTAGCTTTATGTCTTTTTTGTAGCTCTCAATATTAAGACTGACATACTCTACACTGACTTTTTCAGGATGTTGAAATTGTGCCGTATTTTCAGCGTGATAATCAGCTAGCTCAACCTCTGCAACGGTTTGCTTTTTACTAAAGGCTTCCGTATTTAAAGCCACATAATCAAAGTCTCGAGACTGGTGCTGAAGTGCGGCCACTTGTTGCAACTGAGCATCGTCAACAAAAGCACTCTTCACCGTGCCCTCTTGTAATTGCCCATGTAAATATTGACGCGAGAAGTCTATTTCAAATAGAGCCTCACTATATCCACGAGACTGTAATTCACGCTGATATGTTTCACGATCAAAAACGTCATCCTTTTGAAACTCAGGAATTTCAGTAATCAAGTCTTTAACATCTGCCTTAGATATACGGTAACCATCATCCAGTGTTGCTTGATCCAATAGTTTATCCTGAATAACACCATCTACTGTCTGCTTTAGCAAAAACTGGTCTTGATTAAAATATTCGGGAATTTGCCCACCAAAAGCCTGTGCTAAACGCTGACGGTTCGCCGCTAATTGCGCATTGAAAGAAGGCAAGGCAACTTTGTCACCGTTAACCTCGATGGCGTTATTGCTCCCAAAGCCTGCAACGTATTGATACAGCATAGGAACAACCATAAACAGAGCAATCGCTCCAACAAATACCAGTGCAATAACACCAGTTACTTTTTCGCGTATAGCCAGTAGCATATTTCTAGAATTCTTAAAAGTTAATACGGCCGTAGAGTATACTTAATTAAACGCAGAAAACAGCCTATTTTGAGCATTTATAAAGGAAAATTAATCAATAAAAAAGCCACACTATTAATAGTGTGGCTTTTTAGGTGTTGGCGGAGCGGACGGGACTCGAACCCGCGACCCCCGGCGTGACAGGCCGGTATTCTAACCAACTGAACTACCGCTCCAATGGTGGTTGTTGCAGGGCTCGAACCTGCGACCCTCGCCTTGTAAGGGCGATGCTCTCCCAGCTGAGCTAAACAACCAAACAAACGTTAAACGCTCGCCTCAATCTCTTGAGGGCGCGAACTTTATCCAATCTTAGCGATTCGTGCAAGTTGTTTTTTAACAAATTTCAAAATCATATCAAAGCGCAATATTGCGGCCCAAAAAAACAAAAAGCCATGTTATTACTAACATGGCTTTCTGAGTATTGGCGGAGCGGACGGGACTCGAACCCGCGACCCCCGGCGTGACAGGCCGGTATT
>CAZBWS010000073.1:8828-11523 GCA_964495705.1 uncultured Gammaproteobacteria bacterium | reverse complement strand
GAAACACTCTTAGCCCCCGCCTGCAACAGCACCCTAGCCAACTCCTCGCTCGTTGCCCCCGTCGTCTTAACATCATCGACAATCAACAAGCGATCCGGCATATCCGCATTAACCCGAAACGCCCCTTTAATTGCTCGCCGTCGAGCTTTCTTATCCTGCCCCGCGGCAAAGCGTGGCGTATTCTTCACCCTCTCTACCTCCCTAGCTAACAAGGGCAAGTCTAATTGCTTCGCTACTGCGCGCGCCAACACCTCCGCCTGATTAAAGCCACGACTCACCCAGCGGCGCTTATGCATGGGTACGGGAACCACCGCATCAAATTGATCTTGCAACAGCCTATCCGCATAGGCCGCCAATAGAGCGCTAAAGCTGCGATCCAAATAATAGGCCTTGGCGTATTTGTAATGCTGGATCAGCCACTGAGCCTGAGACTCATAGCGCCACAGGGCGTGGGCGGAAGCCCAAATAGGTTGCTTGCCTAAACATTGCCCGCACTGCACTGACTCCTCTAGTTGTAAGGGCAGAGCACAGGTGTTACAGGCTTTATTATTGTGGGGCAATAGAGCGAGGCAAGCCGCGCAGATATGCGCCACATCTTGGAATGGCTGCACTGGACTCCCCTCCTTGCAGGGCTGTTCACATAGCACACAGCGCTTAGGGTAAAGCAACGTTAAGGCACCCAGCATGTCAAATAACCATGCCAAGCAACACTATTCCATAAAGAATACGCGGCAACCAATCCAGTACGTAATCCCACTTCAAATCTAAGTCTGCATTTAGACTGTCGATATAGCGCGCCAGCATATCCTCCAATCGACCCGATGCTTCACCTGCATTAATTAGCTGTGCTCCCATCGCGGTGGGCAACACACCTGAGCCCGCTAAAGCCTGGGTTAATATCTGCCCTTTTTCTAAAGCTTCGGAAACATCCCATAATTTCCAGGCCCAATATTTGTTAACCAGCGATTGTGCAGCCAGCTGCGCAGCCTGGGTTGCCGCAATGCCTGCAGCAAAACATAAGTGGAAATAATTAAGAAAATCGAGCTGTGTTTGCCAGCTGATTAAACGCCCAAATACCGGAACTTTTCCCAGCAGCTGATATAGCCGTTCAGAAAATCGTCCATTGATGTATAAGCGGTATGCAAGCTTCATTAAAACAATAAATGCCACAATGACACTCAAGCGTATAAATATGCCCGAAAAATAATCTGCTAGGCTAATATCGCCTGTATATATTTTAGGTAGCGGCAATAAAAACAGGGCCAGCAAAAATACACAAACGGGCAAAACCATACGGCTTTTAATCGTTCTTAAGCGCTTACCTCGCAGCTCGTAATATTCAGCTAAATTAGCATAGCTAGCAGCCAACTTTCCCGACTGCTCGCCCACTTCGAGCATTTTTATTTCGAAGGCGCCCCATAGCCCAGCTATTTCACCCGCATGGGACACGGTGCTGCCACGTTTAATCAAGAAAGCCGCTTTTTTTAAGCGCTTAGACAATAAAGACAACTGCTTATCTGCACTTAACAGGCTCCAGGCCCTTGCTGAGTCGACCCCTGACAGCTCCAAGCGGTGCAACATGACAAATAGTTCCTTTTTACCGCTCATCTGCCTCAATATCCGTAAACTAACTTAAACTCTTAAAGTTGACAGCCCAGCTGCAAACTATAATATACGTGACTTACTCTAGAGATTACTCTCATGGCTGAATTACGCAATGACTGGACGCTCAAGGAAATCAAAGCCTTGTTTGCCCTACCCTTTAACGACTTGATGTTTCAGGCGCACACGGTACATCGTGAGTACTTCGACGTGAATGAAGTGCAAGTCAGCACTTTGCTGAGCATCAAGACAGGGGCCTGCAAGGAAGATTGCAGCTATTGCTCCCAGAGCAGTCGCAACGACACGGGGCTGGAGCGTGAAGCACTACTGCCCTTAGAAGACGTCATCGCCTCCGCCAAGGCTGCCAAGGCCAAGGGCAGTAGCCGCTTTTGCATGGGCGCGGCGTGGCGCAACCCGAATGATCGCCAGCTGGAACAAGTCATCGACATGATCACCGCCGTGCGCGAAGAAGGTATGGAAACCTGTGTGACACTGGGCATGCTGACCGACCCACAGGCCAAACGCCTGAAGGAAGCAGGGCTGGATTACTATAACCACAATCTAGACACCTCACCTGAATTTTACGGCGAAGTGATCACCACCCGCACCTATCAAGATCGCTTGGATACTCTAGAACATGTGCGCAGCGCGGGCATGAAAACCTGCTCTGGCGGTATTGTCGGCATGGGAGAAAAACCCGGTGACCGTGCAGGCCTGTTGATGCAACTCGCCAATCTACCCCAACACCCCGAGTCGGTGCCAATCAATAACCTAGTACAGGTGGAGGGCACACCACTATACGGCGTAGACGAATTAGATCCTCTAGAGTTTATCCGCATGATCGCCGTTGCCCGTATTCTTATGCCCCAATCCTACGTGCGCCTATCTGCTGGCCGCAACGACATGAGCGACGAGATGCAAGCGATGTGCTTCTTTGCTGGGGCTAACTCGATATTCTATGGTGAGAAGTTGCTTACGACTGATAACCCTGAGGCGGATAAGGACCAGGAATTGTTTAAGCGTTTGGGGGTGCGGAGCCATGAGCCGCAGGGGAAGAGCTGTGCACCTAAAGCGGCTGCATGCGGATAGGCTA
>CAZBWS010000073.1:2838-8728 GCA_964495705.1 uncultured Gammaproteobacteria bacterium | reverse complement strand
GTGCACTGGCTAAAACAAAAACTCGACTTACAGCGCCAACAAAACCGCTACCGCACACACAAGGTCTTCGACAGCCCGCAACAAGTGCACAGTAAAGTCGATGGAAAGGACATCATCAGCTTCTGTAGCAATGACTATCTCGGCCTCGCCAACCACCCACAACTGCGCGCCGCCTTTCAACAAGGTGCGAAAGACTGGGGCGTGGGTGCGGGTGCTGCACACTTGGTTAACGGCCACCGCCGCCCTCATCAAGCGCTAGAAGAAGCCCTCGCCGAGTTCACTGGCCAACCCCGCGCACTGCTGTTCTCCACCGGCTATATGGCTAACCTCGCCATCGCCACCGCATTGCTAGGTAAAGGCGATAGCGTGATTCAAGACAAGCTCAGCCATGCTTCTATGATAGATGCAGCCCAGCTCAGTGCCGCCAAGCTGCTGCGCTACCAGCATGTGGATGCGGATAGTCTAGAAAGACAACTCGGCAACGCTAGTGGCAACAAATTAGTGATGACGGATGGGGTATTTAGCATGGACGGCAATATCGCGCCTCTGCCTGAAATTTCTCAACTATGTGAGAATCACGACGCCCTGCTGATGATCGATGACGCCCATGGCATCGGCGTTCTGGGCAAAAGTGGGGCAGGCTGTGTAGAACACTTTGCCCTAAAACATAGGCCCGTCATCATGGGCACACTCGGCAAGGCCTTCGGTAGCTT
Source organism: uncultured Gammaproteobacteria bacterium (assembly GCA_964495705.1). Lineage (GTDB taxonomy): Bacteria > Pseudomonadota > Gammaproteobacteria > HTCC5015 > HTCC5015 > CAZBWS01. The sequence goes on along the minus strand of CAZBWS010000073.1, from coordinate 8,015 downwards.
CGGCGCCTTTGTCGCCGCAGGTGATGAAGTGATAGAGACACTGATTCAATTTGGCCGCAGCTATATCTACACCACTGCCATGCCACCCGCATTGGCCGCTGCCAGCCTATCCGCATTAAATATTGTAAAGACCGAGCAGTGGCGCCGCGATAAATTACAAGAATTAATCGCCCTATTCCGCGAGCAAGCCCTGCAGCTAGGCGTACACCTATTGCCCAGTGACACGCCCATTCAACCCATTATTATTGGCGATGAAAAAACCTGCATGGAACTGAGCGAGAAGCTGTATGCGGATGGGCTACACGTGGGGGCTATCCGCCCACCCACTGTACCGAGCGCGCGTTTGCGAGTGACACTGAGTGCGGAGCATAGTGAGGCTGATATTGCTCAATTAGTTGAGTCACTCGCTAAGTTACATTAAGCCCCGCTGCGCCAGCGACACCTGCTGGCCATCGCCAATCACTATATGATCCAAAACCCGTACATCAACCAGTTCCAAAGCTTTCTGTAAACGTTGAGTAATATGCTGATCCGCCTGGCTAGGTTCGGCAATGCCAGACGGATGGTTGTGCGCCAAGATAACTGCGGCAGCATTGTGCTTCAACGCCGCCTTGACCACTTCACGGGCATACACACTCGCGCCGTCGATGCTGCCATGGAACAGGGCTTCAAAGTTGAGCACTCGATTTTGGCTATCCAGCCACAAGCAGGCGAAAACCTCATGTGGTTGATCTCGTAACTGGCTGGACAAATAGGCGTAGGCGGCTTGGGGCGAACTTAGTGCTTCGCCGCGCTGCAGTGTTTCCAATAAGTGGCGGCGAGCCATTTCCAATACCGCTTGCAGCTGAGCAAATTTGGCATCGCCCAGACCTTTGGCTCGACAAAATTCTTTATTACTCGCTTTTAACAATTCGCGTAATGACCCAAAATGCCCTAGCAAGTCACGGGCTAAATCAACAGCGGATTTACCCGCCACCCCTGTGCGCAAAAATATAGCCAGCAGCTCTGCATCCGAGAGTGTTGATGCACCTTGTTTTAGCAGCTTCTCCCTAGGCCTTTCATCCACAGGCCAGTCACGAATAGTCATCAAAAACTCTCTTTTTTATTCTATATCCTGCCTATCAGTTTAGAAGTCTATGGGGTTCTGTAAAGGCACTTAGCGGATTGCCCATATAACTGATAAACTTCGCCCCATGAAATCACTGAAAAATAAACGCATCCTATTGGGTGTCAGTGGCGGCATTGCCGCTTACAAAAGTGCCGAGCTGGTACGCCGCTTAGCCGAACATGGCTGCGAGGTGCGCGTCGTCATGACCGCCGGGGCGCAGGAGTTTATTCAACCCCTGACATTCCAAGCGCTGACAGGTAACCCGGTGCACACCGACTTGCTAGACCCCAAAGCCGAGGCGGCAATGGGACATATCGAACTAGCACGCTGGGCAGATGCCATCGTCATTGCACCGGCGACGGCTGATGTGATTTCAAAGCTAGCGGCGGGAACGGCAAATGATCTACTGTCGACCATTTGCCTAGCCAGCGCCCTGCCTATTGCGGTTGTGCCTGCGATGAATCAACAAATGTGGGCTAGCCAAGCGACCCAAGACAATATCGCCCTACTGGCAAAACGCGATGTTTTAATCTGGGGGCCAGGCTCTGGTGTACAAGCTTGTGGCGACGTAGGGGCTGGACGTATGCTCGAACCCACAGAAATTGCTGAGCGCGCTAACGCCTTATTCACCTTTGGTACGCTAGCAGGCCTGCGTGTAATGATCACCGCAGGGCCGACCCAAGAAAATATCGACCCCGTGCGCTACTTAACCAACCACAGCTCGGGCAAAATGGGTTTTGCCATGGCACAAGCGGCGGTAGAAGCGGGGGCGATAGTCACCCTAATTGCAGGGCCTGTAAACTTAAACACGCCTGAAGGTTTAGAGCGCATTGACGTTATTACTGCACAACAAATGCATGATGCTGTGCTTCCTCGTGTACCCGATTGCGATATCTTCATTGCCACTGCGGCCGTGGCCGATTATAAAGTAGCCAAGCTAGAAGAACACAAAATCAAAAAGCACGATGATGAGCTGGTCATCACTCTATGTAAAAACCCCGACATTCTCGCCGATGTTGGAGCCCATGGGGATGCCCCCTTTGCTGTGGGCTTTGCCGCCGAAACCCAAAACATAGAAGAGTATGCGATGGGCAAGTTACACAGAAAAAATCTCAGCCTGATCTGCGCCAACCAAGTACATGGCGACAGCAATACTGGCTTTAACGCCGACACCAACGAAATACATGCCTATTGGGCACACGGTAAAAAGCACTTTCCCAGCATGCCGAAAACTAAATTGGCTCGCGAGCTTATTCAGCTTATCTCTGAACACCTCGACGAATCTCCCAAATACAAGAACCCAAAGTAGATGTCCATGAAACAAAAGCTACAAATCAAAATACTCGACCCCAAAATCGGCAAGGAAATCCCTCTGCCCCACTATGCCACTGATGGCTCTGCGGGTATGGACCTGCGCGCTTGTTTAGATGAAAGCGTTGTATTAGAACCTGGACAAACTGAGCTGATACCTACGGGAATTGCCATTTATATCGAAGATCCGAGCTTGGCAGCAACGATCTTGCCTCGCTCGGGCCTAGGCCATAAGCACGGTATCGTACTGGGCAATCTGGTCGGCTTGATCGACTCTGATTATCAGGGTCAGTTATTTGTCTCTGCATGGAACCGCGGCAACAGCACTTTTGTTATCGAGCCCTCTGAACGCATCGCCCAATTAGTACTGCTGCCAGTCGTGCAGGCCGAATTCGACATTGTCGAAGACTTTACTGAAACGGAACGCGGAGAAGGTGGCTTTGGCTCTTCGGGGCGCCACTAAGAAAACCAGGTGAACAGCATCAATACCGACATCTTTCGCGCTTATGATATTCGCGGCATCGTCAGCACCGACCTCACGCCTGACGCCGTAGAGTTAATCGGCCGAGCCTTTGGCTCAGAAGCCGCAGCGCAAGGCCAAGAAACGGTGGTCATTGCACGCGATGGACGCCTATCTAGCCCCGAACTCGCTCAGCGCTTAACCAAGGGCATACGCTCTACGGGACGCAATGTAATTGATGTGGGTCTAGCGCCAACACCTGTGTTGTATTTTGCCACCTACCACCTCAATACAGGTACGGGCATTATGATTACGGGCAGCCACAATCCACCTGAATACAATGGTCTAAAGATGATGCTAGCGGGCAGGACCCTGCACAGCGACTCTATTCAAGATTTACTCAAGCGTATTCAGAACAACGACATTCTGCAGCAAGCTGAAGGCGAATTCCGCGAAGAAGACGTAGTGCCTGCTTACATAGAGCGTATTACCAGCGATATCACATTAGATAAGCCCATAAAATTTGCCTACGACTGTGGCAACGGTGCTGCAGGGGATGTCGCTACACGTTTATTTAAAGCGCTGGGTTGCGATGCGGATGGCTTGTTCACTGACATCGATGGCACTTTCCCCAACCATCACCCTGACCCTAGCAAGCCAGCCAACCTGGTCGACTTAGTTGAGAAGGTACAAGCTGACCAACTAGAAGTGGGCTTGGCCTTTGACGGAGATGGCGACCGCTTAGGCGTGGTGGATAAAGATGGCAATATCGTCTGGGCTGACCGCCAAATGATGCTCTATGCGAAAGACATACTCAGCCGCAACCCCGCTAGCCCTATTGTCTTTGACGTAAAGTGCACACAAAACCTAGCCAAGGTCATCGACGCTGCCGGTGGTAAACCGATGATGGGCAAGACTGGTCACAGCTTTGTAAAAGCCAAAATGATTGAAACCGAAGCCCTACTCGGTGGAGAGATGAGTGGCCATGTGTTTTTTAAAGAGCGCTGGTATGGCTTTGATGACGGACTATATACCGCAGCACGCTTGCTAGAAATATTGAGCAAAGACGATCGTACACCCACAGAAATATTCAAGTCCTTGCCTGACAGTGTCAACACACCAGAGATTAATATTAATTTTTCCGAAGGTGAACACTATAAATTCATCGATAAATTTGTTGCTCAGGCTGAATTTGACAACGCCGAGAAAGTCACCATTGATGGCGTACGCGCTAACTTTGCCGATGGCTGGGGCTTAGTCAGAGCATCCAATACCACTCCCTGTCTGGTGCTGCGCTTTGAAGCCGATAGCGAAGCGGCTATAGCGCGCATACAAGCACAGTTTCGCGAACAAATCCGTCAAGTCGATGAGACTTTAGACCTGCCCTTTTAAGAGAAGACCATGGACAATCAATCCGCCATTAACACCGCCAATGTTTTAACCGAAGCACTGCCCTATATTCAGCGCTTCTCTGGCAAGACCATCGTCATTAAATACGGCGGCAATGCTATGACAGATGAAGCGCTGCAAAGCAGTTTTGCCCGCGACATTGTCTTGATGAAGCAAGTCGGCATGAACCCCGTGGTAGTACACGGTGGCGGCCCACAAATTGGTGATCTACTCGACCGCTTAAATATTGAGTCTGAATTCATCAACGGCCTGCGCAAAACCAGCAGCGAAGCCATGGACGTGGTTGAAATGGTCTTGGGGGGCTCGGTTAACAAGCAAATTGTTAGCCTAATCAACGCCCACGGCGGTAAGGCCATCGGCCTAACCGGCAAAGATGGACAAATGATTCGTGCACAAAGTGTGAAGGTGCATGTAGACGGCCAAGCAATCGCTATGGGCCGTACTGGTGACGTGGTTAGCATCGACCCCTCTGTCGTCGACATGCTAGATAAAGATGGCTTTATTCCCGTCATCGCCCCCATAGGAGTCGATGATGCTGGCAATGCTTACAATATCAACGCGGATTTAGTAGCCGGCAAACTGGCATCCGTACTCGACGCGGAAAAACTGATATTGCTAACCAATATTACCGGCGTACTAAATAAGGAAGGAAAACTATTAACAGGGCTTACCTTACAAGATGTGGAGGCTTTAATTAAAGACGAAACCATTCATGGCGGCATGCTACCTAAAATACAATGCGCCCTAGATGCAGTAGCATCTGGTGTACGCAGCTCGCATATTATCGACGGACGCGTTCCCCATGCAGTGCTGTTAGAAATGTTAACCCATGAAGGTGTAGGCACATTAATTAAAGGCACTAATTACAAGTTCTAGATTGTTTCCAGG
>CAZBWS010000073.1:0-2738 GCA_964495705.1 uncultured Gammaproteobacteria bacterium | reverse complement strand
AGGTGTAGGCACATTAATTAAAGGCACTAATTACAAGTTCTAGATTGTTTCCAGGCATAAAAAAAGGCGCTTTTAGCGCCTTTTTTTATGCTGAAGTAATAGGCCTACTCAACCACTTCCTCACTGACAAGCTCGTCTGCCACTGGAGGCAAGCCCTTTAACTCACGAAAACGTACGAGGTCGTCTTTAAATTGCTTTTCCAGTAATACTCTGTCTTTTTGCAATCTGCCTATATGCGTAATATTTTGCTCAAGCTGGCCTTTTAAATTTTTTACTTTTTTAATCACATTTTCAGGCACTTCACGCTTTGATGTTTCTAAGTCGTCAATTCTTTGCTGTGTCGTTTCTAGTTGTTTTTCCAGCTGCTTGTTATAAGTCGCCGTTAAATTAACTGTCGAGTCTATGGCACTCAGACGATCGTCTCGCATAATCAACAAATCACGCTCCACGGTAAAAGTATCTAGTAAGATCTGGTCTTTTCTAGACTTTTCAGCTTGCATCTTGCGCTCAGCATCTACGCGTTGTTGCTCTTCAGACTTAGCTGCTTGCTCCGCATCTTTCTCAGCCTGAGTCTTTTTACGTTCAATCGCTTTGACTTGAATACCACGGTCATTTAATTCTTGATGCTGCTGCTTCGAATATCTAGGCGGTATTTTATCCCCATAGTGAACTTCACCTGCATCATCCACCCACTTATACAGCTTTGCTTGCGCCTGTGTCGCCAAACCCATGGTCAAACTGCCCAGTGTAACCGCCAGCCAAAATTGTCTATTCATTCTTATATGCCTTTATAAATTCTTTCTTATAACTAGATACTAACCCATAATCCCAGGGACTCAAACGCCAAGAGGCTCTTTTGGAATATATACTGCTATTTTTCGTGGCTATTATTGCTAATTTCTTCAGTGCTCTCGCCGGTGGTGGCGCAGGACTTATACAATTTCCTGTACTTATTTTCTTAGGTTTACCCTTTGGTACCGCCCTCGCGACCCACAAAGTGGCCAGTGTCGCCCTAGGTGTAGGCGCCACTGCGAGACATCTGCGAGAAAGCCATTTCAACTGGAAATTTTGCCTGCTTATATTGGGCACAGGCTTGCCAGGGGTGATACTTGGAGCCCGCAGCATCCTACACGTTCCAGAGCATGTCGCACAAATTGCCCTAGGTATACTCACCATCGGTCTAGGGCTATATTCTTTTTTTAAAAAAGACTTAGGTCAACACTATCAACCCAAGCACTTTGATAACCTAGGTCTAGGCCTAGGGGGCATCGCTATTTTTAGCGTTGGCTTTTTGAATGGATCTTTAACCTCAGGTACAGGCTTATTTCTTACCCTATGGCTGATTCACTGGTTCGGCATGGACTACAAACGTGCGGTGGCTTACACCCTCGTTCTAGTCGGTTTAGTGTGGAATTTTACCGGAGCGCTAACATTGGGCATGATTGGCACCATAAAGTGGGACTGGGTGCCCCCTCTGCTGGCAGGATCGTTTATTGGCGGCTATTTGGGCGCACACCTTTCTATTAAGAAGGGTAACCAGCTAATCAAGCGGGCTTTCGAGGTGATTACGGTGTTGATGGGGGTTTCGTTGATAGTGAAGACTTTGATTTAGGGTTATGCGGATAGGGTGGAAATAGCCTTTTCTGACTTATCCGCATTAATCGAGCTTAGCTTTAGTGATTATTCTGTAGATAACGCATAAAGCTTATCGTTAATATCTTTTTCAAACACATACACTCCAGAGTTCCAGCCCGTACTAATAGGGAGTATTACCTGTGAACCTTTATTACTATATAAATAGCTCGTTTCCCCTTCGCTACGAAGTAATATAGATATTTGAGTGTTATCTACATCAACCCATTTCTGGCCAATATCATCAGAAACCAATTCAAAGGTGTGACTACTGACCTCACCTGTAGCCAAATCTACAACACGTAAAGACATCCCTACAAAAAACCAAGAGCTAAAGTAAATTAATACCGCTAAAATAAAAACTCCAATTGCAGGTGTTTTCCTATAAACCATATAAGCTACAAACGCACCCGCCACAATAAGTGACAACAAGAGTATTTGAGAGAAGTACTGAGTCCCGCCCACGCCCCTCCATTCATTTGTAAATGCAAACATAGTGGCACTTGCTACCCACAAGCCAAAGATACCTATTGTTGAGTGAATGGCTGCTTTGCCAAGCTCTGGAGATTCGGGCGTATCAGATACTTTGAAACTCCTCCAGTATAGAGGGCTCCCTTCCTTTCTCTCAACTTTTATATATTTCGAAACCTCATCAACAATACTTCCCCTTTCAGAAAGCCAGCGCTCAACCTCAAAATCAGCATCCCTACCAACTTCTTTGGATAGCCAAAATGTAGAAGAAAAGCGACTCTCGCCCCAATAGGCTTTTGTATAATCTTTCCATTTGTAATGTTCATTAAATATAGAAAATTTATGATGAAACGATACCCCTTGATCATCTATGCACAAATAGCCTGTAGGGTATATAAAACAAGGTTTAATCGTATCCTTGATTGCGATTAATACCAGTAATACGAGCAATGCCTTATCGCTCCAGTCGTCACTTGGACGAAGAAAGCCCCAAGCCATAAGAGGTAAAATACAAAACAGCCATATAACTGCACTAAAAGAACGTTTGTACCTAAAAGCAATCCTTTGCTGATCGTCCATTACTAAACCCCAAACTCCGCCCGATAAGCTTGCATAGAAACCAGCGCCTCGCCCAT
>CAZBWS010000072.1:0-11840 GCA_964495705.1 uncultured Gammaproteobacteria bacterium | reverse complement strand
TCGCATCCACACTTTGGACAATCAGATAAGAACACATCGTCATAGCGGCGCGGCGCTCTGATAAGGCTAAATTGTGTCGTATGCTGTTATATATCTATAATTGTAGTTAGCTCTTGTTGTATAGCTGGCTCTAACCGTTTGAAGCCTGTTTTCATTTGCTTCAAAAACTTTCCACCTATCACTACTGCTGCTTCGTACGCCAAAACAATATCTCCTGGCCTGTCATCACATAACAGTTTTAACAATGCATTAGCTTGGGATAGGTCTTTCTTGGCTTTACTAGCAAATGCAGCAGGGCGCCTCTGACTGACCACAAGCTTATGTAAGGCAAACCGCCCTGGAGCAGGAACATTAACCAGTATGCCCTGCTTATATAAAAGCACTGACACTTGCGTATCTTCTAGTAAATACTCAATAAAACGCATGGGCTCTGCAAATGTATTCAAGGACGTTATTTTAACGGGTTCAGAATGCATTGCTTTTTGTGGTGTTAATAATTCGACTGACAACTCCAAACCACGAATTTTAAAAGCAGTAGAAGGAGACTTTCTACTCAATGCAGGCACTTCAAAAAAACCCATGCCGCTATCGAGTAATGTAGCCTTCAAGTCAATACCTTCTGAGGTTTCTGGAAGCGCTACAGGCAACTCCGCTTCACGGGCCAAATCTATATCTTTCGTTCGACTATCTTTTTCCCAAACAACACCCAACATATTGGCATAAGAGTGAAAAGCATAAGTGCCAACTAATACCCCACCGGCTAAAAATATGCCGCTTCGCTCTAATAACCCTAGTACTTTACCCTCTTGCCCTAGTAATGACGTCGCTCCCCCCGCTATCATCATAGACACCAGCGTTGAGCGTAAACTAATATCTTCCTTATTAGATTCCCAGAGCTGCATTTCTTTCTGTATTGTTTGTATAAGCTCAGCTGTTTCTTCACCTAAGTAGTGCTCAGACCGCCTAGCCCCAATACTTATATGCAAGTAACAATACGTCTTTCCCTTTATTTTCTTACGCTTAAAGGAGATATTTGAGCCATCAGGCGCAGGAGATACGACACACTGTTGAACTATCTCAGAATACTGAGTCGCTACACTGGCGGGTAAATAACGATACATAATTTATACCCCAATAAATTCAAGTCATGGTATAACCGCATAATTATACCCCAAATAAAAAAACATGTAGTATAAAATAAAAAAGCAATAAAAAAGCAGCGGATAACCCACTGCTTTGTCTGTTTCCTGTGTTACTGAGAATAAAACCTAGACCGCAGCACTGGTGATCTGCAACAACAGGTCTTCGTTGGTCGCTACCGTGGCACCACCGTCCTCTGCCCCCCCCACATTGAACGTCGCCTGCGCTTGCGCCAACTGAGCTACCATCCCCGTCGTCAGTACATGGAACGAATTGGGGTCAGAGTAGAATTATTTTATAATAAATTAATACTGCTTTTATTTTACTTTGACCCCAATTATTCATCTACCACCGTCTCCACCAAATATTAAAAAAGGCTGAATCTTTCGATTCAGCCTTTTTTTTGCCCTCACAGAACACCAGCCTAGTCTTCTGACGCCAAATACTCCTGCCTGCGCTGCTCCTCTTCAAAAGCGGCTTTGATTTCCTGCATTACAGAATCTACATTCGCAGTGTGCGTATCTTCTTCTGCCATGCCGGTTAGCTGGGTATCGGGCTTTAATTCGCCCGCTTCGTATAGCTTCCAAATTTCTTTGGCGTATTGGGTCTTAGCAAGCTCAGGGGCGTACTGTGCATAGTATTCACGCATATTATTGACATCGCGCTCCAGCATCCACTGGGCGTGGTTGTTAGCCGCGGCATCAACAGCTTGTGGTAAGTCGATGATAACGGGACCGTAGGAGTCCACCAACACATTAAACTCAGATAAGTCGCCGTGGACTAGACCCGCACATAACATACGTACAATGTCTTTCACCACTACGGCATGGTCAATACGCGCTTGTTCCGCATCCATGAAAACGTCATTGAGACGCGGGGCAACCTGCCCCTCGTCATCAATAACTAATTCCATCAATAGCACACCTTCAAAACAGCCATAGGGCTTGGGCACGCGTACACCGGCGTCTGCTAAACGATACAAGGCATCTACTTCGGCATTGTGCCAAGCATCTTCTTGCTGTTTGCGGCCAAACTTAGAGCCCTTCTCCATCGCGCGAGCGCGGCGGCTATTGCGCACCTTGCGCCCCTCTTGATATTGCACTGCTTGTGTAAAGCTACGCTTATCCGCTTCTTTGTATATTTTGGCGCAGCGAATTTCATCGCCACAGCGCACCACAAACACGTCTGCTTCTTTGCCGCTCATCAGCGGACGTATTACTTCATCAACAATGCCATCTTCAACGAGGGGCTTTATGCGTTTAGGTGTTTTCATTACAACAAGCGATTAAGCGACTTCGAGTAGCTCAACTTCAAAAACTAGCGCTTGATTAGGACCGATGTCACCGCCCGCACCGTTAGCACCATAGGCCAACTCAGCAGGAATAAAGAAGCGGAACTTAGAACCGATATCCATTAGCTGCACGCCTTCTGTCCAACCACTAATCACTTGGTTTAAACCAAATGTGGCTGGCTCACCACGCTGTACAGAGCTATCAAATACGCTGCCGTTAGGTAATGTGCCGTGGTAGTGAACAGTGACTGTATCGGTCGCTGCGGGCTTCTTGCTCTCGGTTCCCGCTTGTAGCACTTCATACTGCAAACCCGAGTCCGTTGTTTTTACACCGTCACGTGCGCCTGTTTCAGCTAGAAACTCAGCGCTAGCGGCAATATTCGCTTCGCCAGCTTCAGCCATCTGCGCTTGCTGTGCTGCCTGTGCCTGCATTTGTGCTTCTTGAATCGCCGCCTGCATTTCAGGGATCTCTAACTCAGGGTCAGTGCCTGTATAAGCGTGGTCGATACCGCGGGCAACGTCTTGTGGCGTTAGGCCTGGAAAGTCACCACGTAACTGCATACCAATGTTAAAACCTAGGCTGTAAGCCAACTTGCTGTTATCTGAGCTCATTACGAGAATCCTATACAAATTAATTTAATCTGGGCATCCTAAGCATCTAGCCAGTAAGTTCAAGGGAAAACCACTAATAAGTCGTTTAAAGTGCCATTTTGTCCCTATCGACAGGGGTTTTTGGCATAATCCACTTCTACACTAACTTCTACTCTGATGGATAGAAACTGTGAAAAATAAACCCAAGCTTGCCATCATTGGCAGTGGCATCGGCGGCCTAAGTGCTGCATGGCTACTGAAAGAGCAATTTGATGTCACCGTGTTTGAACAACAGAGCAGGCCTGGCATGGGCATTTACACTGTGGACTACAATAGCAATGGCAAGCAGTCACGTATCGACATTCCCCTGCGTATTTTTTGCGATGGTTATTACCCCAATTTACTCGCACTATATGAACTGTTAGGTATTGAAATTGAAAGCACCAACCATTGCGCAGCCTTTGCCGATGAGCAACAACACCTATTTTTTCAATATACTAAGCTGGCATTTCAAGATCACTGCATAGCGCTGCCCAAGGGTCACAGCCTACTCAGCCGAAGCGCCTGGCAAATTGGCTTCAGTAGCAAACGCTTTTTCAAGCAGGCTAAACAAGACTTGGAGCATGAAGATCTAAGCTCAATCACCGTAAAGCAATATTTAGATAGATACGATTATCACCCCGACTTTATCCATGGCTTACTACTGCCCACCTTGGCGACCATTTGCACCTGCGACTACAACAGTATTTTAAACTATCCCGCCGACTTAATTCTGAGCTACCTTAGCTGCGGTGTGATGAAACAAGGTGTGGTGCGCGCCGCTAAGGGTGTCGATGATATCGTGCCGCGCCTACTCAAGGGCTGTAACGTAGTCTCTAACGCCAAAATATCTGCTATTCAAACTTATAATAAGCAGCTCAAACTCCAGCTAGGTACGGGCGAAACCCACGGCTTTGAGCACATTGTGATTGCTACCCAAGCCCAACAAGCTGCATTGATACTGGATAAATTCCCTACACAGCAAGCGCTGTTACAACAAGTGCCCTACGAGCAATCGAGTATGGCGGTACATACAGACAACAATATTTTACCTAAGCACCACCTTCCCCTATCCCCCGTGAGTTACTTAGTTAATCCTCAGCAACAACGCCCCTGCACTACTGTCAACCTAAGTACAGCAATGCCTCATTTCAAAGGCCACGAGAGTGTTTTTCAAACGTGGAACCCACAGGGCTGTGCAGATTATCCGCATACAGACAAACTCATTGCACAAGTCGACTTCACTCGCCCTACTGTTACTATTAAAAGCCGCAAGGCCATACAAACCTTGCAAAAACAGCAGGGTGAACAAGATGTAAGCAGTAATATTTGGTTGTGTGGGTCATATATGGCTGAGCGACTGCCCTTGTTGGAGGCCGCGGTCGATTCAGCTCTGCAGGTGGCTGAGCACTTGGGTGTGCAAGCACCGTGGAAGGTATAAACCGTGGCAGGCAAGGAGTTCTATGACCTCGCTGAAGCCCAACTCAACCTCAGTAGCCACTCAAAAAGCTACTGGGGGAATTTAGGCCTATGGCGTGCAGACACACCTGCCGCCCAACAAGATTATGCTCAAGCCTGTACTCGCCTAGCTAAGCTAGTTGGGGACCTAGCCCAATTGAACCCGCAGGACCAAGTTATTGACATCGGTTTTGGCTGTGGCGACCAGTTACTACTGTGGCTGCAAGACTATGCTGTAGAACAGCTATATGGTTTAAATATTTCCAGCTCACAAACCCAACTCAGTCAACAAAGGTTAGCTGAAGCCGGCTTCTGCCAACAAGCACAGCAATGCCGTCAAGGCAGCTATGCGGATATGCTGAAGTGGGCCTCAAGCACGCTATCCGCACCACCGTCTAAAATTATTGCCCTAGACTGTGCTTACCATTTCAGGGATCGTCAACAATTTTTAGCCCATAGCCACACTCTACTGGCTCCTCAAGGGCAGACTGTGTTGTGTGATTTGTTGCTGGGTAGTAATACATTGAGCCTGAAAAACCGCCTCGTTTTGAAAACCTTATGCCGTGTATGTAATATCCCCTATAAAAATTTACTCAAAAAAGTACATTACATGGCCCGTTGTGAAGCCTTGGGGTTTGAAGTCGTCGACTTTATCGACATCACAGAACATGTGTTTTTACCCTTTGGTGAATGGCTATATACCTATAGACATGCACACTGTGATAAAGGCCTACACTGGGGGAAATATACGGGCACTGCTTGGTTTTTACGCTGGGCCAAACAACAAGGTATATTGCGCTATGTCGTTGTTAATTTGCGCAAAAAGTGATTTTTGTTCACTTTTAATTTAAGCTTACTATTAAATCACTAGAAAGATAAAACATGTTTATTGGTATTTTACTACTCGCCCTTAGCATAGGTGCAGCAATCTATTTTCGCCCTAAGGATGAAGGTCAACCGCACAACAGCTATTTCCAGCAACTACAAAGTGCCTTGCAAACAGGTGGCCCAGGTCACCCTGTGCTGGTCTTAGACATGGACCGATTAGATAAAAATATTGCTACCTCTCAGCAATACTTCAGTGACCGCAAGGCTTTTCGCATCGTGGCAAAATCCTTACCGTCACTACCTCTACTACACTATATTTGCACGCAAGCGGGCACGAATAAATTAATGGCTTTTCATCGGCCCTTTTTAAATTTAATGATCAAACAACTGCCTGAGGCAGAATTTTTGCTCGGCAAACCCTTTCCTATTCAAGCGGTAAAAACGTTTTTTCAACAGCTAGACTCTGACCAACAGCCCGTAAGTGATCGCATACAATGGCTAGTGGACAGCGAAGAGCGAGCGCAGCAATATTTACAACTAGCCCAAGAACTAGGCTTGAAACTAAAGCTAAATATTGAAATCGATGTGGGTCTGCATCGCGGTGGCGTCACTGAAGTAGCATTGCTAAAACCGATTCTAAATCTAGTCGCAGAAAATGCGGATAGCCTAGAATACACTGGTTTTATGGGTTACGAGCCCCATGTAGCCAAAGTCCCCATGGCTAACCCCCAGCGCATAGAAACGGCGCGCAACAAGGCGATGGCCAGTTACCAGCAGTTTATCGCGTGCTTGAAAAATGACTTTCCTGCGCTATATCACGAGCAACTTACCTTTAATGGCGCTGGTAGCCCTACTTATCAGTTGTATCGCGACGACAACACACTGAATGACCTCTGCGCAGGCTCTAGCTTGGTGAAGCCCACAGACTTTGATCTTGTGACCTTAACAGGCAAAGAGCCCGCCCTGTTTATCGCCACCCCCGTACTGAAAAAATTGCAAGGCACAACCATCCCCTTTATTGAAAAATTTACCCCGTGGCTAGCCAAGTACAACCCCAACTGGCAGCAATCTCTATTCACTTACGGCGGTTACTGGAAAGCTAAACCCTGTTCCCCACCGGGCTTACAGAACAATGGCCTGTATGGGCGCAGCTCAAATCAAGAAATTTTAAATATGTCTGCCACCACTCAATTACAACAAGATGATTATGTGTTCCTGCGCCCCACTCAGAGTGAAGCAGTGATGCTAGAATTTACTGACCTTCTAGTAATACGCGAAGGCAAGGTTGTCGATAACTGGCAGATGTTTGCTCAAGACTTGATCAAGTACAACATTAATTAAGCCCTAGGTTTTAGGTTTTCAACTCATCCACAGGTATTTTCTAAGCTTCTCAATATTAGCCAAATAATTCAATCGACCGATTTAACACTCAACTATCATCCTTTCTCGCCAATTAGGCACGATCAGACTAATAATCTGGAAGCAATATCACTGGAGAAATGTTGTGAGTTTACAAAAAAACTACTTAGCTAATATCATTACACTAGCGGGTTTAACTGCGCTAACCTTGACGCCAACATCATGGGCAGCGTCATCTGTTATACAAAACCCAGGCTTTGAAAGCCGCTTCGACAAATGGACAGAAGTGGACCCCGCCGCGATTTCATCCGTTGAACGCTCTGGCAGCAAATCTGCCAAAATCAGCGGTAATGGCGGTCGATTAAGCCAAGCCATTAATGTTGAAAAAAACACAAACTATATACTTAAGGCTTATGTGAAAGGCTCTGGCACAGTAGGGGTATCCGTAGGTGGTAAAGACTCCAAGAAGAGCATCTCTAACTCATCGAACTGGTCGAAGGCAGAAGTCGCATTTAACACCGGCAACCAATCAAATATCACCATCTATGCGGCTTATTCAGGTGGTACTGGGCGCTTTGATGATTTCAGCCTGATCAAAGGCTCTAGCACAGACAGCAGTGGCAGCTCAGCCAGTTGCTCTGGCAACCAGTCATTAGCCATTAGCAATGCATCCGATAATGGAACGAATGACGGCAACGGCCCCTCTAATGCCATCGACAATAAAACCAGTACACGCTGGTCTTCAAAGGGCGCTGGTAAGACATTAACACTCGACATGGGGGAGTTAGTAACCGTTAAGCAAGTCGGTGTGCAATGGTATAAAGGCTCTAGTCGTGCTGCTTACTTCGACTTGCAGACATCTTTGAACAATTCAAATTGGAAGACAGTACTAGCAGGTGGCCGTTCTAACCGAAGCTCTAGCGAAGAAAAATATAGCGTAACCAGCACAGAAGCGAGATATGTTCGCCTAATAGGTAATAGTAATACCAGTAATGCTTGGAACAGTGTGCTTGAAGTGAATGTATACGGCTGCACTACAGGAACAAGTACTAATGATTCTGACAATAATGATCAAAACGACAATCAAGATAATGACTCATCTGACAATAGTAATTCCGGTGGTCTCGATCCATCCAAGCCACCGTCAGGAAACTTTGAACTCATTGACTGGAATATCTCTGTACCTATTGATCAAGATAACAATGGCAAAGCAGATACCATTAAGGAAGTGCCATTATCAAAAGGGTATACCGACAGTCGCTTCTTCTATACGGCGGCAGACGGAGGCATGGTCTTCAAAGTACCGGTAAAAGGAGCAAAAACTTCACAAAACACCAGTTACACACGCACCGAATTACGTGAAATGCTGCGTCGTGGTGATACCTCAATAAAGACTCAAGGCATCACTAAGAACAACTGGGTTTTCGGCAGCGCGCCTTCTAGTGATCGTAAAAATGCAGGGGGAGTAGATGGTAAACTAACGGGAACATTAGCTGTCAATCACGTCACCACGACGGGTAGTGAAAGCCAAGTGGGGCGGGTTATTTTTGCTCAAATACACGCTAATAAAGACGAGCCGATTCGTTTCTATTATAGAAAGCTGCCAAACAATGACAAAGGGTCTATTTACTTTGCCCACGAAAGCCGTAACAAGAGCAATGATGATTACTATGAATTGATTGGAAGTCGATCTAAATCTCAGTCTAACCCCAGTGATGGAATAAGATTGGGAGAAAAGTTCAGTTATGAAATAAAAGTGACGGGCAATACCTTAGACGTTAAATTATTCAGAGCAGGCAAACCAACCATTGATGAAACGGTAGTGATGGATAACTCAGGCTATGATAGCGGCGGGCAATATATGTATTTTAAAGCCGGTGCTTATTTACAGGATAATACGGGCAATGATTCTGACTATGCAAAAGTGACTTACTATGCATTAGACAATTCACACTAAAGCTATATATCTAGTAATAAGAGGCGCCGTGCTTATGCCCGGCGCCTTATTTAGTTAAAGACTACGCTAATCAAATCCAATATGGCTTCTAGCCGCGTACTGGGCTTGCTCCAGTAACTCACTCACACCTTCTCTAGCAACAAATGAATGCCCTTGATAACGGCTATAGCGCAGCCAGCGGTACAAAAACTGATTCAAAGACCAGCGCCACTCCAGTGTAGAAGCCTGTCTCATCTGTCTTGGCTTACCATGCACAATTGCACTCATGGCCTCGGCACTGCGGGCGTCATAGTAGATGCGCACCGTCAAATCGGGCTCATACTCAGCCCTATTCTCGTTATGAAACTGATAGCTCAAGCGCAGAGTGATGGTAAATTTTGCCCGCTCCAGCACCCATAAATGTAGGTCCATATGTCCTGGCACCCGCGACACCCAGTGATCGGGAATATCCCCCTGTTCAGGGAGTATCAAGCGTAACAAGGCATAGTTTTGCTCATAGAGCTCCATCAGAGAACTAAATTGCTGGCGCTTCTTATTACTTCGGTGTTTTTTTACAACTTGCATGGGCTAACGGTATCAACTGGCTGCCCACTTTGCACGTTTGGCATTCCCTCACAGCTATCGTCGCGTCTAGCAAGCGCCGTACATTAATAAATAGTGGGTTTTTACTATTTTCCTATGATAAAATCCGCAGCGCTAATTTTCTACCCAAAAGGTTCTGTAGCTACATGAATTACATCAAACAATTTATCGACATCCGCATTGAAGACGTGCCAGAAGTGGGCGGCAAGAACGCCTCACTTGGCGAAATGTACTCTTCATTGACCTCTAAAGGCGTAAAAGTACCCAACGGTTACGCGATCACTGCTGAAGCGTTCCGTTATTATCTGCGCCACAACGGCCTAGACGAGAAGATCGCGGGTTACTTAAAGGGCCTAGACCCTGAGAACCTGGAACAGCTTGCTGATGTCGGCGGCAAGATCCGCGCAAGTATCGCCCACGGCGAAATGCCTGAAGATCTTGAGCAGCAAATCAAGGAAGCCTATGGTGACATGGGCGAAGAATATGGACACAACCCTGATGTAGCGGTACGTAGCTCGGCCACCGCAGAAGACTTGCCAACAGCTTCTTTTGCCGGTCAGCAAGAGTCTTACCTCAACATTCGCGGCTCGCGCAACTTGGTCAGCACCTGTAAGCAAGTATTTGCTTCTCTATATACTGACCGCGCCATCTCCTACCGCGTACACCAGGGCTTTGAGCACTTGGGTGTTGCACTCTCTATTACCGTGCAGAAGATGGTTCGTTCAGACAAGGCCAGCTCTGGCGTATTGTTCACCATCGATACTGAAACCGGTTACCAAGACGTGGTCTTCATCACCTCGTCTTACGGTCTCGGTGAGAACGTAGTACAGGGTACCGTTAACCCGGACGAGTTCTATGTGTTTAAGCCCACCCTAGCCAGCGGCAAGTCTCCGATCATCAAGCGCCAAGTCGGCCGTAAAGATGTGAAGATGATCTACTCGGCCGACCACAACACAGCGGGCATGAGCACCAAGAACGTATCCGTACACAAGGAAGAGCAGCGTCGCTTCTCGATTTCTGACGAAGACGTTCTGACTCTTGCACGCTACGCGGTGACCATCGAAGAGCACTACTCAGAGAACAACGGCAGCTATATGCCAATGGACATCGAGTGGGCTAAAGACGGCGACAGCGGTGAGCTATACGTGGTTCAGGCGCGCCCTGAAACGGTACAGTCGCAGGCTGACCACACCAAGCACACCATCTACAAGATCGACTCTTCTGGCGCGACTACGGTAGTTACCGGTAAGTCTGTGGGCAAGAAGATCGCTACGGGTAAGTCTAAGGTCATCCTTGAAGCCAAGGACATGCACGACCTAGAAGACGGCGAAATCCTAATCACCGACATCACTGACCCAGACTGGGAGCCAGTGATGAAGCGCGCCTCTGCGATCGTGACCAACCGTGGTGGCCGTACTTGTCACGCAGCGATCATCGCTCGCGAGCTAGGTATTCCCGCGATTGTTGGCTGTAACACAGCCACAGACGTGATCGGCAATGGCGTCGAGCTAACGGCCTCTTGTGGCGAAGGTGACACGGGTTATGTCTACGAAGGCATTCTAGACTTCGAGAAAGAAGAAATTGATCTTTCTGGCATGGCGGACAGCAAGACCAAGCTATTGCTGAACGTCGGTAACCCAGAGGTGGCGTTTGAGTCTTCATTCCTACCTTCTGACGGTGTCGGCCTAGCGCGTCTAGAATTCATCATCAACAACACCATCGGCGTACACCCTCGTGCCTTGCTAGAGTATGACCAGCTAGACGAGTACACCCAGTACCGCATTGATAAGGTTGTCGGTGGCTACGAAGATCCTAAGCGTTTCTTCGAAGAGAAGATCAAAGAAGGCGTCGGCATGATCGCCTCTGCATTCTATCCTCGCCCAGTGGTTGTACGTTTGTCTGACTTTAAGTCAAACGAATACCGCTCACTGATCGGTGGTGACATCTACGAGCCCGAGGAAGAAAACCCCATGCTGGGCTTCCGTGGTGCCGCACGCTACTTCTCTGAAGACTTCGCCGAAGCCTTCTCACTAGAGTGTGCCGCCCTAAAGGCCGTACGTGACGAGATGGGCCTAGACAATGTGGTGCTAATGGTACCCTTCGTACGTACCCTTGAAGAAGCACGCAACGTGATTTCCATCATGGAGAAGAACGGTCTTAAGCGCGGCGAGAACGGCCTCAAGGTTTACTTGATGTGCGAAATCCCTGCCAACGCCCTACTCGCTGACCAGTTCCTAGAATTGTTCGACGGCATGTCTATCGGCTCTAACGACCTGACCCAGCTAACTCTCGGTGCTGACCGCGACTCTGGCCTGCTATTCGGCCTAGACGAGCGCAACGACGCTGTGAAGGCGCTGATGAAGCTGGCGATTGAAGCGTGTAACAAGGCCGGCAAGTACGTAGGCATCTGCGGACAAGCCCCTTCAGATTTCCCAGAAGTGTGTGAGTTCTTGGTGGAGAATGGCATTCAGACTATGTCATTGAACCCGGATAGCTTGCTGGCGATGAAGGAAGTTGTGGTTAAGACGGAGGAGAAGTTGGGTAAGTAATTGCCTTTTCTCTTTTGTTTAAAAAGCCCGCAGTTGCGGGCTTTTT
>CAZBWS010000071.1:0-12466 GCA_964495705.1 uncultured Gammaproteobacteria bacterium | reverse complement strand
AAAGCTTTGCGTGTTTTTATCAATGTATATTCCTAGTGCTTTTGGTGAGGTATTGAGGTTTTATGCGGATAGGCTAAAAAAGGCTGTTTCCAGACTATCCGCATAACTACCCCGCCGCCTCAATCATCACCTTGCGTATCCACCTATGCCCACTATTGTTATGTAGTAAGGGGCTCCAGGCCATTTTCATTTCTAATAATGGGATGTCGAAGGGCGGTTTTAGTACAGTCACGTTAGGGTTATCTGTCTGCAGCTGGGCAATGCGGCTGGGCAAGGTGGCGATCAAATCTTGTTGCTGAGCGATATAGGTGGCGACTCGATAGTGGCGAGTGAATAGGCGAATATTACGCTTCTTGCCAATTCTATCTAAGGCCAAATCCACCCAGCCCAAGCGTTGGATGTCGCTGGGGTCGATGCCCACACCAATACCGTAACCGGTTTTACTCACCCAAATGTGTTGTGCATCTAGATAAGTATCTAAAACAAACTCTGCTTTTAATATGGGATGGTTTTTATTCACGATACAGGAAAAGCTGTCTTTCCATAGGGTTTTTTGGTGAAAGGAGCCTGGTAATTCTTCAAAGCGGTTGATCGCCATATCGACACGGCCTTGCTCGATATCGCTGAAGCTCACGTCTGAGGGGGTCAGTACGTCAAGAGTGATATTCGGTGCGTTTTCACGTAAGTAGCTGAGGGCTTTAGGGATTAGGGTCGATTCGGCATAGTCAGAAGCCATGACCCTGAAAATACGGTTGTCTGTTTTGGGGTTAAAGTCAGAGTGGTCTTCAACCACGCGCTCGGCAGCTTCAACCGCAGCGCGAACCAGGGGTTGAAGAGCAATGGCACGCTCTGTGGCGGTCATCCCCTCGCTGGTTTTGACTAAAAGTGGATCATCAAGTAGTACGCGTAAGCGCTTGAGAACATTAGACATTGCAGGCTGTGTTATGCCTAGTTTCATTGCCGAGCGAGTGACATTCTTCTCGCGCAGTAATACATCGAGATAAACCAATAGGTTGAGGTCTATATTATTGATTGCCATTTTTTAGCCTAGTTAATATCCTGTTTTATCTTATCATGCTTATTTATTTGATGAATGCGAGGGTTTTAAAAATAAAATATTGTGTATACCCCTGAAATTGTACTTAAAACTTAAAATAACTTATGCGACACTGATCTATAGAATAAAAATAGTTGGGGAATCTCATTCGCATGAGAGTTTTTGTAATCACTGTATTACTGGCTTTATCTGTTCAGCTGTCTTGGGCTGTACAGACTGAAGCCTTGGATGGCCTGGTTAAAAATAGCCATTTGTCTTGTAAGTTGGCTAGAGATATTCGCCGCCGCGATGCTGAACAGTCAAAATCCGCTTTTCAGTTTTACCTCGAAAATAAGGCCGCTTTACTGGCCGCAGATGGTGACTATCTTGTAGATGGCTTAACCGCAGGAAAGGTCAAAGGCTTTTGTTCACGTATTGAGAGGGACTTTCAGCGTCAAGATGCTTTGTTAATCTATGATAAGGCGGTAGGCGCTTGTCAGGCTAGTTATGCTGCATTAAATAAAGGGGATACAAAGAAAGCTAAGCAAGATTATGCTCGGTTTAAGTCTTTTTTAGATTTGGCGACCAATACTTCCAGTGAAGCGGTTGAGCTGGGTCACGGGTCTTTGCAATGGCGTAAGTGCGAGCGTTTAGAGCAAGATTTAACTGAATTCACTTCAGGGAAGGTGAAGCAGTTGCGCGACCGCCTAGAACAGTCTTATGCCCGTTGTCTGCCCATCTGGTCTGATATGAGCACACAAAGACCAACGAATTTAACCGTGCAACAGCTTGGCTCTCGTTTGTCTAAAATGAAGGGAGAGTTGTCTGCTGTGCGGGTCGGAGTGAAAAAACTTAAAACACCTTCTCTCAACGCTACGATACAAGAGTTTCAAACCTGTATTAACCAGGTTGAGATAGGCTTGCCAGGTGAATATACTCGTCACAGAATATCCGCATTAACACAGCAATTGCAACGCTGCCAATCAGACACGGTAACTGAAGGCTTTCGGGCTGAAGCTGTCACTGTATTAGCTGACCAACAAGGCGCTGCTCTATCGTTGAGCGAAGAGCAGGTATCACAGATTAGTCTTGCTGAGGTGGCGTTGAATAACTGTATAAACCGTGAACAGGAATCGCCTATTGATCCTTTGCAATTGGACTTAGAGATTGAACAGGAATCACTCGATGATGATATCGTGCAGCAAATGTTGAATGAAGAGGCTTCAGCGACTTTAGGTGCCGTTGTTAAAAAGCCAGCAAAAAACACGAATAAGGATCATTGGAAGATGTTAAGTGAAGAACGCATCGAACTAGGTCGTTAATGGCTTTTAGATGAAATAACTATTGGAAATCTATATACTGTGCCTAATATGAAAATAATACTTAAAGCCAGCGTTGGTCTCTTTTTAATTAAAGGGAACTGCGCTGGCTTTTTTATGCCTACAACGAAGTAGTATAAAGTTTATTAAATACCCAGCTTTACTATATATAAATACAAGTAGGGCTTTTAGAAACCAAGTGAGGACAAAAATGGCGTTCGACAAAATCAATGTGCCAACTCAAGGCGAGAAAATTACTGCAAATTCGGATAACTCCCTAAACGTACCTGATCGACCCATCATACCTTTTATAGAAGGCGATGGTATTGGTATCGATGTGACACCACCTATGCGTGCGGTGGTTGATGCAGCGGTTAAGCGAGCTTATCGAGGTGAGCGACAAATACAGTGGATGGAAGTATTTGCGGGTGAAAAGGCGGTGGCAACTTATGGTGATAATGAGTGGCTGCCGCAAGAGACTATAGATGCACTTAACGAATATATTGTTTCAATTAAGGGGCCTTTGACTACGCCTATTGGCGGTGGGATGCGCTCTTTGAACGTGGCTATTCGTCAGAAAATGGACCTATATGCTTGTGTGCGTCCTATTCGTTATTTCCCCGGTACAGCCACTCCGGTGCGCGATAGCAATCATACCGATATGGTGATTTTCCGTGAAAACACTGAAGACATTTATGCGGGTATCGAGTGGGAAGCTGGCAGTGCTGACGTGCAAAAGGTTATGGACTTCTTGTTGAATGAAATGGACGTTAAGAATGTACGCTTTGAAAATGACTGTGGTCTAGGTGTTAAGCCCGTATCGCGTGAAGGTTCTACACGCTTGATTCGCCAAGCTATTCAGTATGCCATTGATAATGATAAGCCCTCTGTGACCTTGGTGCACAAAGGCAATATCATGAAGTTTACCGAGGGTGCTTTCCGCAACTATGGGTATGAGCTAGCGAAGAACGAATTTGGCGCTGAAGAAATTGACGGCGGGCCGTGGTGTAACTTAAAGAACCCTAAGACGGGTAACAACATCCTGATTAAGGACTGTATTGCGGATAACTTCCTACAGCAGATTTTGCTAAACCCTGAAGAGTTTTCAATCATTGCCACCTTGAACCTCAATGGTGACTATGTCTCTGATGCGCTGGCGGCTCAGGTAGGCGGTATCGGTATTGCACCAGGTGCCAATATTGCCGATAGCGTGGCGGTTTTTGAGGCAACTCATGGCACTGCGCCTAAGTATGCGGGTAAGGATCGCGTGAACCCCGGTTCATTGATTCTCTCGGCGGAAATGATGTTGCGTTATATGGGCTGGACAGCGGCGGCCGATGCGGTTCTGGAAGGTGTGGCGGGTGCTATTGCTGATGGACAGGTCACTTATGACCTGGCTCGGGCTCGTGCTTCTATCACTAAGGGTAACCGCTTGAAGGCCGGTGAGCGCGATGTGAAAAAGATTGCTGAGGAAGTTGCTCGTTTGATTCCCGGTGCAAAGCTAGTAAGTTGCTCTGGTTTTGGTGAGTCGGTGATTAATCACATGAAATAAGCTGAATCATTATCAGTTTTTAAAGCTAAGCGGCCTATCTCAGCAGATAGGCCGTTTTCAATTGTGTATTTACTCGACTTTATCTGTGATTTTAGGAAAATCACAGATAAACTCTAGAATACAAACCGTTTTAATGAAGTAGTTTTACCATGAGTGACCCATTTTTAGATCATGAGGACGACCTAGCCGTACAAGAGGCGCGTCCGAAAATGAAAAAGCCACCGATGTATCAGGTGGTATTGTTGAATGACGACTACACGCCGATGGAGTTCGTCGTAGAAATTTTACAGGTGTTTTTTAACCTCAATAAAGAGGCAGCAACGAAGGTGATGCTGAGTGTGCATACGGCGGGGAAGGGTATCTGTGGTACATACTCTCGAGATATCGCCGAAACCAAAGTTGCCCAGGTGAATGATCACTCTCGCCAACACCAGCATCCATTGATGTGCACACTAGAGCAAACAGATTGAAGGCTTTACCCATAACCGTATTGTTAAAAAGCAAAGGGGCAGGAAATGTTAAGTAAAGAGCTAGAGCGAACCTTGAATGAGGCTTTTCAAACCGCCTCACAAATGCGCCATGAGTTCATGACGGTAGAGCACTTATTGCTCGCCTTACTCGACAACGGCACTGCCTCGAATATTCTTTCCTCCGTAGATTGTGATATTGAAAAGCTACGCCACCACCTCACCATTTATTTGGATGAGACTACTCCGGTGTTAGCCGATGATGATCATCGTGAAACCCAGCCGACGTTAGGCTTTCAGCGTGTGCTTCAGCGCGCTGTTTTTCACGTGCAGTCTTCGGGTAAGGAAGAAGTCACTGGGGCTAATGTCTTGGTGGCCATTTTTGGTGAGCAAGAATCCCATGCGGTATATCTGCTAAGCGAGCAAGATGTCGCCCGTTTAGATGTTATCAATTATATTTCCCACGGTATTACCGACTTGGATACCGAGTTTGGCAATAACGAAGACAGTACAGAAGTGGGGGAGGAAGGTGAGGAGGAAGTAGTCAGTCCTCTCGATCAATATGCGGAGAACCTAAATGTTCGCGCCCAACAAGGCCGTATCGACCCCCTGATCGGTCGCGACGGTGAGATTGAGCGCACGGTGCAAGTGCTGTGCAGGCGTCGAAAAAACAATCCTTTGCTCGTCGGTGAAGCGGGCGTGGGCAAGACGGCTATTGCAGAGGGTTTAGCAAAGCGTATTGTCGATGGTGAAGTGCCTGACGTACTCAATAGTGCGGTTATTTATTCTTTAGATTTAGGCTCTTTAGTAGCCGGTACTAAGTATCGCGGTGACTTTGAAAAGCGCTTGAAAGGCGTCTTAGCGGAACTGAAAAAGCGTGATGACGCTGTCTTGTTTATCGATGAAATTCATACGATCATTGGTGCGGGTTCTGCCTCTGGTGGCGTAATGGATGCCTCCAATCTTCTCAAGCCGGTATTGAGTTCAGGTGAGTTGAAATGTATTGGGTCCACCACTTATCAAGAATTCCGTGGCATTTTTGAGAAGGATGGAGCGCTCACCCGTCGCTTCCAGAAAATTGATGTGCACGAGCCGTCAGTCGATGAAACTTACGAAATTCTAAAAGGCTTGGCGGGTCGTTTTGAAGAACATCACAATGTGCACTACACCCTTACCGCCTTGAAGGCTGCGGCAGAGCTGTCGGCACGCTATATCAATGACCGCCACTTGCCGGATAAGGCGATTGACGTGATCGACGAGGCGGGCGCCCAGCGCCGTTTAAAAGATATTAGTAATAAAAATATTTCTATACATGATGTGGAAGCGATTGTGGCGAGTATGGCGAGAATCCCGCCTAAGCAAGTTTCCTCGAATGATAAGGATACGCTGCGTCGCTTAGACGATAATTTGAAGATGGTGGTCTATGGTCAAGATGATGCTATTGATGAACTATCTACCGCGATTAAATTGGCACGATCGGGTTTACGCGAAGGTGAAAAACCGATTGGCTCTTTCTTATTCGCAGGCCCAACCGGTGTTGGTAAAACAGAAGTCACTCGCCAGCTGGCGATGGCCTTGGGTATAGAGCTGGTACGCTTTGACATGTCAGAGTACATGGAGCGCCATACCATTTCCCGTTTGATTGGTGCGCCTCCCGGTTATGTGGGTTATGACCAAGGTGGCCTGCTTACTGAGGCGGTGAACAAGACGCCTCATTGTGTTCTACTGCTAGATGAAATCGAGAAAGCCCACCCCGATGTGTTCAACCTGTTATTGCAGGTAATGGATCACGGTACGCTAACCGATAATAACGGTCGCAAAGCAGACTTCCGCAACGTTATTCTTGTGCTCACCACCAATGCTGGCGCTGATTTGCTGGGTCGCAATACGATGGGCTTTACCCAACAAGATCACACCACCGATGGCATGGAGTCGATTAAGAAGCTATTTACCCCAGAGTTTAGAAATCGACTTGATAGTGTAGTGCAGTTTAAGCCGCTGGATCGCCGTATTGTCGCTAATGTGGTGGATAAGTTTATTATTCAGTTGGAAGCGCAACTGGAAGAAAAACGCGTCAGCTTGCAGGTAGATGAGCAGGCTCGGGCCTGGCTGGCGGAGAAGGGCTATGATGAGAAAATGGGTGCGCGCCCTATGGCTAGAACCATACAAGACTTTATTAAAAAGCCGCTGGCGAATGAACTGTTGTTTGGCGAGCTTGCCAAGGGCGGGCACGTTAAAGTGACAGTTAAAGGCGATGAGCTGGTGTTTGATATGGCCAAGGTTAAAAGTAAAGAGACGGCTTAGCTAAGCATAATGCGGATAGTCTGAAGGTGCATGTTTTCAGGCTATCCGCATAGTTACCTAGCTACTAAGCCATAGCCAATAAACGACACTTCCTGTAAGCTCCACGGCGCTCGGCCCAGAATGGATTAGGGCGGACATTCACATCTATATTGAGTATTTTCTATGAGCTTTGATTCTCTTGGCCTATCAGAGGCCCTTTTACAAGCGGTTGCTAAACAAGGTTACGACACGCCGTCACCTATCCAAGCCCAGGCTATTCCTGCGGTACTTGAGGGCAGAGACGTGATGGCCGCTGCGCAAACGGGCACCGGTAAAACAGCAGGCTTTACCTTACCTTTATTGCAGCGTTTGTCACCCGGTCAGCGCGCCGGAGCGAATAAAGTGCGCGCCTTGGTATTAACTCCGACGCGTGAGTTGGCAGCGCAAGTACACGATAGCGTAACGACCTACGGACAGAATCTAGACTTGCGCTCTGCGGTGGTATTTGGTGGCGTGAAGATAAACCCCCAGATGATGAAGCTACGCGGCGGTGTAGATGTGCTGGTCGCCACGCCAGGGCGTCTACTGGACTTGTATAACCAGAATGCGATGCGCTTTGATGACT
The DNA here is from genome assembly GCA_964495705.1 of uncultured Gammaproteobacteria bacterium. Taxonomy (GTDB): domain Bacteria; phylum Pseudomonadota; class Gammaproteobacteria; order HTCC5015; family HTCC5015; genus CAZBWS01. Next base: position 5,184 of record CAZBWS010000071.1, on the reverse strand, counting down.
TGGAGGTGCTGATTTTAGATGAAGCCGATCGCATGCTAGATATGGGCTTTATCAACGATATCCGCAAGATCATGAGGGTTCTACCCTCTAAGCGTCAGAATCTGATGTTCTCAGCGACGTTCTCAAACGAGATCCGCAGCCTAGCTAAGACGATCGTTAATGATCCGGTGGAAGTGTCTGTCTCCCCCGCCAATAGCGCGAAGAAAGAAATCAAACACTGGGTACATCCCGTCGATAAGTCTAAAAAAACGGCGTTATTGATTCACTTGATCAAGGAAAAAAATTGGCACCAAGTACTGGTGTTTAGCCGTACTAAACATGGCGCCAATCGTATTGTTAAGCACCTAGAAGCTAAGGGTATACGTTCAGCGGCAATTCATGGCAATAAATCCCAGGGCGCCCGTACACGTGCTTTGGCAAATTTCAAAGACAATTCGATTCAAGCTTTGATTGCTACTGATATTGCTGCCCGCGGTATAGATATTGATCAGTTGCCGCAGGTAGTGAATTTTGATTTGCCCAATGTGGCCGAAGATTATGTACATCGCATTGGCCGTACTGGGCGTGCAGGCGCTACAGGGCAGGCAGTGTCTTTGGTGTGCGCTGAAGAGCTGGAAGACCTTGTCGGCATTCAGCGTTTGATCGGCGAGCTGCTAGAGCGTGAAGTGATTGAAGGTTTTGAGCCAGTAGAAGAGTTGCCAGAAACTTCAGACCTGCGCCCACCTAAGAAAAAGAAACCCAAGAAGAATAAGCCGAATAATAACCGCGGTGGCCAGGCCGAGCATCGTGATGGTCAGCGCTCTGGGGAAAATGCTCGTGGGCATAAGCCTGCGAGCAAAAATCGCCGTCATACCAGTGCCGCTAAAGCTAGCGGAGCAGGGCAAGATGAGAAAAAGCCTTCGAATAATAGGGGGAAAAGCAATAACAGGCCTCGCCGCCGAACTTATTCTCGAGACTCTAATGGCGATGTGAACGGGAATTGCTAAGAGGACACAAAAAAGCCCGAACCATGTTCGGGCTTTTTTGTGCATGGCAAAAGCGATTACTTACTGCGGTAAGTAATACGACCCTTGTTGAGGTCATACGGGGTCATTTCTACCATGACCTTGTCGCCGGTCAAAATGCGGATATAGTGCTTGCGCATTTTTCCTGAGATGTGAGCGGTTACAACATGGTCGTTTTCTAGCTTCACACGAAACATCGTGTTCGGTAGTGTGTCGATTACCGTGCCGTTTAACTCAATTACGTCTTCTTTTGCCATTAATAAAATCCAGTGCTTTTAAGCATACATACTATGCAGGCGCGTATTATCCCTGAAACGTGATAAGTAGCAAGTTTTGCGTTAATTTAAGTACTTAAGCGGCATGTTTAATATCTTTTGGCGTCCAAAAGACATATATGACTATTAAATCACTTGTTTGAGTTTGATTTTGGCTGCGATAAGGTAGTTAATCGTGACCTTCATGTACGAGGTGAGAAATGACTGAGAAAATGAAATCGTTATTAACTTTGAGTGACCTTGCCAAGGGTTGCTTGATTTTGAGTGTCATTATCCCTTTTTATTTATATTTCGTGGCTTGGAATATTTATGCTTTAAGCCAAAGCCCGCCGCCAGACTTTATTCATCTTGATTCTCTTCCTGGGTTAATTGTTTATTACTTATCTGCCACGGCAGTTAATTTGGCACTATTAGTATGGGGATGGCTTATAAGGTTTAAAAAATGGCCTAATGAACGTGCTTTTATGCTGGTGGCATTAACATTGACAGTGGCACACTTAAGTTATTCGGGCCACTTAATTGGTGCCTTTAGTATTGCTTCTGGTATCGTTTTAATGAGTGCAGCTACACTTGGCTTGATGATGCTTGATTTTAAAGTGGTGGTCGTACAGTTTGGCCTGTCATTGCTTTGGCTTTTTGGAGTCAGTTTTGCGGCGTCTTTGGGCTATGTGGAATACTCACCCGTTTTTGTCGGTGGCCCGACTGGGGGAGAGCACCCCGAACTCTTGTGGGTCACGTCTATGTCCCTGTTTGCTTTGCCCTTTATATTGTTGTTCTTTTCAATGTCTAGTTTACTGGTTAGGCAATGGCGAGCCTACGACGAAGAAATTTTAAAAATCGCCGCCATTGACCCATTAACACAGTTAAACAATCGCGGCTTTTTAATGGACAGCTTTAAACGCGAATTAGCCCTGTGTGAACGCAGTGAAGAAGACCCCAAAGCCTTGTCCTGTATACTCTTAGACTTAGATCACTTTAAAAAAGTTAATGATACTTATGGTCACCAATTGGGCGATGATGTACTAGTCGCTGCAGCCAAGGCGCTTAAGGATGAAGTGCGCGAATACGATATTGTTGGGCGCTATGGTGGCGAGGAGTTTTTAGTTATCTTACCGCAAACGGATTTGCCCACAGCCTTGATGGTCGCAGAGCGTTGCCGCAACAGTATTCAAGAATTGAGTATACCCGTGTGCTCAAGTGAGGAGCTAAAAATTACCGCCAGCTTTGGCGTTTCCGCTTTGTCTCGTGCTAAAGGAACATCCATCAGCGAACTCGTGAAGGCTGCGGATGAGGCTTTATATAAGGCTAAAGACCAGGGTAGAAACTGCGTGGTGAGCACGCACTTATAAGCGATCTAGATATTCACAAACACCTTGGGCTGCGAGTCGCCCAGTCGCAAAGCAGGCTGTGAGTAAATAGCCCCCCGTTGGCGCTTCCCAGTCTAGCATTTCCCCTGCACAAAATACCCCTGGCAGCTTTTCTAGCATCAGCTTTGTATCAACGCTTTTTTCACATACGCCACCTGCGGTTGAGATCGCATTTTCTAGTGGTGCTGCTTGTGTGAGAGTAATAGGTACAGATTTGATGCAAGTGGCTAAGTTTTCTTGTAGTTGCTGCTTATCAAAGCACTCATACAATAGGGCAGCTTTGACACCGCTAAGGCCGGTGGTGCGCTTTAGGTATTTACTAAAGGAGTCTTTGCCCTGGGGTTTTGCGGATAGCTTGTTACGGAGCTGTTCTAGGTCTCGATCAGGTAGCAGGTCTACGTATAGCTCGGCTGTGCCATTTGCGCTAATGCTATCTCGCAGGTGCTTGGAATAGGCATAGATCAAACTGCCCTCTAAACCATAGTCACTGAGTATGCATTCACCTTTGCGTTGTAGATGTTGACTGTCCAGTGCCGTAAAGCTAAAGGCGATATTTTTTAAAGGGCTGCCGGCGTGTTTGTTTTGTATGTGTTTGCTCCACTCACACAGAAAGCCGCAGTTCGCTGCTTCCAGTTTTTGCAGTTCAACACCTTGATCTGCGAGCATCGTCTGCCACGCGCCGTCAGAGCCAAGCTTAGACCAACTGCCGCCGCCCATAGCGAGTATCACGGCATCGCTGTCTATTTGCAGCGTCTTGTCTTTATGTTCAAAGCTCAGTTGCTTGCCTTGAATGGCGACCAAGCGGTGCTTCATGTGGAAGACCACCCCCGACTCACGTAGGCGCTTCAGCCAGCCACGCAGTAGAGGCGCGGCTTTCATGTCCGCAGGGAATACACGCCCCGAGCTACCGACCATGGTTTCTACTCCAAGACCCGATGCCCACGCTCGTAGGTCATCCGCATTGAATTGGCTGATCGCATTGTTCATCCAATCCGACTGCTCGTAATAGCGTTGAATAAAGTCGGGGTAGGGTTCGGAGTGGGTCAGGTTTAAGCCGCCAATACCCGCGACCAGCAGCTTGCGGCAGGCGCTGGGCTTGGTGTCGTAGACGTGTACTTCATGACCCGCCGCGCACAGTACCTCGGCAGCCATTAAGCCTGCGGGTCCTGCGCCTACGATGCGGATGGTTTTTTGCATGGGGGGATTATACGTTAAATTCTGTCACCTTGAGCAAAGTGTCATCGCGGGTCTGGCTATAAAATTCTTTGGCTGCCTTAGTGCCAAGGCTCTGAGGCCTGCCCGCTATGGATCCTATTAATATTGATGTACTTGATGGAAGTCGCGCCAAGTCCACTTCTCCCAGTCGCTCTCTAGTTGAGTAATACCGCCGGGGTAGTGTTTTTCTAAGGTCGTTGTACTAGAGAAGTACTTGCCTTGCGTCTTGATATCATTTAACAGCGCTTTGACGACGCCCGTTTGATGGTTCTTGCGCATCAGGAAGTACATCAGAGTCCAAGACTGGGCATAGGACAGGCCTTTAGAGTTGCTGTCGTGACGTCGCCACTTCTTATGCCCCCAGCTGAGCAAGCTGCGCAGTGAGGGCAGTCTTTGAGACTGTTGTGCTCTTCGCACCTGTCGCAGCCAGCCTTCGCTCTTGGGCACGGTAATGCCCTGTCCCGCTACGCGCATGTTTTCAAAATACTCGGCTAAGCCCTCATTAATCCATGTGGGGACAGAGTGTGGGTACTCGATATCTAGCAGTGCATGGCTCATCTCGTGGGTGATGACTGACATCATGTGTTGCACGGATTTATTCCTCCACACAATCGCCTCCTTGCGTGTAGAGGAGTAAATGCCCGTGGCTGACTTGCTATTGGGGTAGTGCTGTTTGCGGTAGTGTTGAAAGTCTTGCTGAGTGCCAAATATCTTTAGAGTAAAGGTGCCGATGTTGTCTAGAGATAGCCCGAGACGCTGGGTATAAATCTGATGAATCTTGCGGATAGCTAGCTGTACCTTTTGTTCAAGGGAGCGGGACAGGGGGTAATTGATAGGAATGATGTCTAGGTCAAAGTTGCGCTGTTGCTTAAGCTTGAGTTCGACCTGCCTAGCTTTACCCTGTTGTTTTTTTGAGGTGTGGGCCCTGTCGCCAAAGTGGGTGATGCCGTGTTCATCTGTCCACTGGTAGATTTCGGCATGACTGCCCAAGGGTAGCAGGAGTGAAATAATTATGAGAAGTTTAAAGTTCATGGGGCATTGTAGCGGGAATGCGGATGGGCTGGGAAGTGGGTGTTTTTAGGGTATGCGCATGGAGCTCGTTCCCACGCTCCAGAGTGGCAATGCACACGGGGCTTTCGGGGAACCAGCTATAATGTCATCCCGAGCGGAATGAAATGTAGCCGAAGGATCTGGCTATAAGATCTTTCGACTGCGCTGGCGCTACGCTCAAGATGACAAGGTGGTGATGCGGATAGGTTAAAAGTATCTCGTTTTTAGCATATCCGCATAGGTCGATGCTTTTCGTGTAGGTTGGGTTAGGCG
>CAZBWS010000070.1:0-12473 GCA_964495705.1 uncultured Gammaproteobacteria bacterium | reverse complement strand
GGCAGTGCCACTGCCTTCGGCAAGCGCACAGCCTGACTTTGATTGCTTTTAAATATTTTTGCTGTTGTCATATTTACTCTCCCCTTGAATATTGTATATACATAAAGTATATACCCGCAGTTAATCTTGTCAAACAATGACGGTTCACCTAGGAGACCCCGCATCAAGTGCGGGATGACAGTGGCTTACCCACAAAAAAGCCTGCACAAAGCAGGCTTTTTCTACAACCTTATAAGCTTGCGCTTATTCAGCTGATGGCTGGTCTACTTCGACAGTAACCTCAAATGGGTTGTCTGACTCAGGTGCCGCCATGTCAACGTTAACCGCGACTTCTTCGGCAAACTTAGCGTTCGCGTCAAAGCTTAGGCCTTCACGCTGGCGGCGACGTTCTTGGTGGTATGCCAAGCCCGTACCCGCAGGGATCAAGCGACCCACGATGACGTTTTCCTTCAAGCCGCGTAGATCGTCGCGCGCGCCACGTACCGAGGCGTCGGTCAGAACTCGTGTGGTTTCTTGGAAAGAAGCCGCTGAGATAAAGGACTCAGTTACTAGCGAGGCCTTAGTGATACCCAACAAGATGCGGTCGAAGGTGGCAGGCTGCTTGCCAGCGGCAATCAACTTGTCATTTTCGTCCAATACACGTGCGCGCTGTGGCTGCTCGCCCTTCAAGAAGGAGCTGTCGCCAGCGTCAGTGATTTCACACTTACGCAACATCTGGCGACTGATCACCTCGATGTGCTTGTCGTTGATCTTTACACCCTGTAGACGATAAACGTCTTGGATTTCTTGCACCATGTACTCAGACAAGCGCGTAATGCCGCGTAGACGCAAGATATCGTGTGGGTTGAGTTCGCCATCACAGATCTCTTCGCCCATCTCAACGTGCTCACCTTCAAACACGTTTACGTTACGCCACTTTGGAATTAGCTCTTCGTACACTTCACCATTTTCTTCAGTGATCGTTAGGCGAACCTTACCCTTCGTCTCTTTGCCGTAGCCGATGATGCCGGACTTGGCTGCCAAGATCGCAGGCTCTTTCGGCTTACGTGCTTCGAACAAGTCAGCAACACGTGGTAGACCACCGGTAATATCACGGGTCTTAGAAGAGGCTTGAGGAATACGGGCGATTACATCACCAACGCCAACCTCGGCACCGTCTTGCAAGTTAATGATCGCTTCGCCAGGCAGGCTGTACTGGGCCGGAATATCCGTTCCTGGAATGTTAACCAGCTCACCTTTAGCGTTAACCAAACGCACCGTAGGCTTGAGGTCTTTACCGGCAGCGCCACGCTTCTTCGCGTCGATAACCACCGATGTTGCAACACCGGTGATCTCGTCAGTCTGGTTGTCAATCGTCACGCCTTCAATGAAGTCAGAGAACTGAACCGTACCGGCCACTTCCGTGATTACAGGGTGAGTGTGCGGATCCCAGTTGGCTACGCGCTGACCTGAATCAACCACGTCGCCGTCGGCTGCAGTTAGCTCAGCACCATAAGGTAGTCTGTAGCGCTCGCGCTCACGACCGTGGCTATCTAGTACACCTACCTCACCGGAGCGAGATACTGCAATTAGCTTGCCGCTGGCGTGTGCCACTGTCTTCAAGTTGTGCAGACGGATAGTACCCGCATTTTTAACTTCAATGCTGTTAACCGCTGCTGCTCGAGATGCTGCACCACCAATGTGGAAGGTACGCATCGTTAGCTGCGTTCCAGGCTCACCAATAGACTGAGCACCGATAACACCCACCGCTTCACCTGGGTTGATCAAGTGGCCACGTGCAAGGTCACGTCCGTAACACTTAACGCAGATACCGTAGCGGGTTTCACAGCTAATCGCAGAGCGCACTTTAACTTCATCAACACTGTTGGCCTCTAGGTGATCACATAGTTTCTCGTCTAGCATAACGCCAGCTTCAACCACCACTTCGTCACTCATCGGCGCGTACACGGGCTCAGCCGTTACACGGCCCAGAACACGTTCACGCAACGGTTCAACAACGTCGCCGCCTTCGATGATCGGCGTCATCAAGATGCCATTTTCTGTGCCACAGTCTTCCTCGGTTACTACCAAGTCCTGTGCCACGTCAACTAGACGACGGGTTAGGTAACCCGAGTTAGCTGTCTTCAAGGCCGTATCCGCAAGACCCTTACGTGCTCCGTGAGTAGAGATAAAGTACTGTAGTACGTTTAGTCCTTCACGGAAGTTCGCAGTAATCGGCGTCTCAATAATAGAGCCATCCGGCTTGGCCATCAGGCCACGCATTCCAGCTAGCTGACGAATCTGCGCGGCAGAACCACGAGCACCGGAGTCGGCCATCATGTAAATAGAGTTAAACGACTCTTGCTCTACTTCATTGCCGTCTGCATCGGTGACTTTCTCTTTACCCAGACGACTCATCATTGCCTTGGCAACTTGATCGTTGGTGTGAGACCAGATATCTACCACCTTGTTGTAGCGCTCGCCCTGAGTTACTAGACCCGAGGCGTACTGGTTTTGAATTTCTTTAACTTCAGCTTCTGCTGTGCCAATGATTTCTGCTTTATCCTCAGGAATCATCATATCGTTAACACCAATCGACACGCCTGAACGCGTTGCATAGTGATAACCCATATACATCAATTGGTCAGCGAAGACGACTGAAGCTTTCAAGCCCGCAACACGGTAAGCCGCGTTCAACACGCCAGAGATTTGCTTCTTACCCATTGACTTGTTCAATGATTCAAAGGCAATACCTTCTGGGATGATTTCAGATAGGATCGCACGACCCACCGTTGTTTCATAACGGGTCGTCTTTTCAGTGCGGTTGCCTTCTTCGTCCACTTCAACTTCGTTGATGCGGCACTTAACCATGGCCTGCAATGCAACCTGACCACTGTCGTAGGCACGACGCACTTCGGTCACGTTGGCGAAGACCATGCCTTCACCTTTAGCATTGATAGAGCTACGCGTCATATAGTACAAACCCAGAACGATATCCTGAGAAGGTACGATGATCGGCTCACCATTAGCTGGTGACAGTACGTTGTTTGACGCCATCATTAAAGCACGAGCTTCTAGCTGTGCTTCCATCGATAGGGGTACGTGTACCGCCATTTGGTCGCCGTCAAAGTCGGCGTTAAAGGCTGCACATACCAGCGGGTGTAGCTGAATCGCCTTACCTTCAATTAACACGGGCTCAAAGGCCTGGATGCCCAAGCGGTGTAGTGTCGGTGCACGGTTCAACATCACTGGGTGCTGGCGAATCACTTCGGCCAAGATATCCCAAACTTCTGGGCCTTCGCGCTCAACTAGCTTTTTCGCAGCTTTAATCGTCGTCGCTAAGCCACGCAAGTGTAGCTTGCTAAAGATAAAGGGCTTAAATAGCTCCAACGCCATCTTTTTAGGCAATCCGCATTGGTGCAAACGTAGCGTAGGACCAACAACAATTACTGAACGACCTGAGTAGTCGACTCGCTTACCGAGTAAGTTTTGACGGAAACGCCCCTGCTTACCTTTGATCATGTCAGCCAGTGACTTCAAAGGACGCTTGTTAGAGCCCGTAATGGCACGGCCACGACGACCGTTATCCAGCAGGGCGTCAACAGACTCTTGCAACATACGCTTTTCGTTGCGCACGATGATGTCAGGAGCATTTAGCTCAAGCAGGCGCTTCAAACGGTTGTTACGGTTGATCACACGACGGTATAGATCGTTAAGATCAGATGTCGCAAAACGGCCGCCATCTAGGGGTACTAGAGGACGCAAGTCAGGTGGTAGTACCGGCAGCACGGTCATAACCATGTGCTCAGGCTTATTACCCGATTCGATAAATGACTCAACCAACTTCAAACGCTTACCAAAGCGCTTTAGCTTGGCTTCGGACTTAGTCGCTTCTAGGTCTTCACGCAACTGCATGCGCTCTTCTTCTAGATTCAAGCCGCGTAGCAACTCAAATACCGCTTCTGCACCCATAATCGCTTTGAAGTCGTCGCCGTACTCTTCGATAGCATCGAGGTACATTTCGTCGTTCATCAAAGAGCCAGGCTCTAGGTCAGTCATACCTGCATCGATGACGATGTAGGCTTCGTAATAAAGCACTCGCTCGATCTCACGTAGAGTGCGATCTAGCAATAAGCCAATGCGCGAAGGCAATGACTTCAAGAACCAGATGTGTGCAACCGGTGCCGCCAGCTCGATGTGCCCCATGCGGTCACGACGTACTTTAGACATGGTGACTTCAACGCCACACTTCTCACATACAACACCGCGGTGCTTAAGACGCTTGTACTTACCGCAAAGACATTCGTAGTCTTTTACCGGACCAAAAATTTTGGCACAGAACAAGCCGTCGCGCTCGGGCTTGAAAGTACGGTAGTTAATTGTCTCTGGCTTCTTAACTTCACCGTAAGACCATGAACGAATCAGGTCAGGTGAAGACAGGCCAACTCGAATAGCATCAAACTCGTCGCTGCTTTCATTTTGCTTTAAAAGGTTTAGCAAATCTTTCATCGTATTCTCCTAGTCGCCCGTTACTTGTCAGTTTCTAACTCAATGTTAAGACCCAGTGAACGGATCTCCTTGAGTAGTACGTTAAAGGACTCAGGCATACCGGGCTCCATGCGATGATCGCCATCTACAATATTCTTGTAGAGCTTGTTACGACCATTCACGTCATCCGACTTAACTGTCAACATTTCTTGTAGTGTGTGCGCTGCGCCATAAGCTTCTAGCGCCCAAACTTCCATCTCACCGAAGCGCTGGCCACCAAACTGAGCTTTACCGCCTAGAGGCTGCTGCGTTACTAGGGAGTAAGGTCCAGTAGAACGGGCGTGCATCTTGTCGTCAACCAAGTGGTTCAACTTCAACATGTACATGTAGCCAACCGTTGTTTCGCGCTCGAAGAATTCACCGGTGCGACCGTCGATTAGACGTGTCTGGCCAGACTCTGGCAAGCCTGCCAGCTCTAGCATACGGCGAATCTCTGACTCGTAAGCACCGTCAAATACCGGTGTACCCATCGGCACGCCGCCGCGCAAGTTATGCGCCATACCCATCACTTCCTCGTCGGTAAACTCTTTCAAGTCCACCTTTTCGTCGCGGTGGTTATAAATTTGATCTAGGTACTTGCGCATGTCTTCGACTTTGCAATGCTCTTCAAGCATTTCAGTGATGCGATGACCTAGGCCGCGCGCAGCCCATCCTAAGTGCGTCTCAAGAATCTGACCGACGTTCATTCGAGAAGGTACACCCAGTGGGTTTAACACCACATCAACAGGACGACCATCTTCACTGTAAGGCATGTCTTCAACAGGAACAACGCGTGAGATCACACCCTTGTTACCGTGGCGACCCGCCATCTTGTCACCGGGCTGTAGGCGACGCTTAACAGCAACGTAAACCTTAACCATCTTTAACACGCCAGGTGCTAGATCGTCACCCGCAGTGATTTTTTCTTTCTTAACGAGGAATAGACGCTCGGTCTCTTCGCGCTCGTCATTCAGACCGTTTTGTAGCGACTCAAGAGCCTGACTAGCAGAGTCATCACGCAAGCGGATTTCGAACCACTTATCGCGATCAACGCCATTGAGCTGCTCAGCCGTTAGCTTGTCGCCCTTCTTGATACCGATAGGACCGCCGTCAACCGTCTGGCCAACCACCAGCTTCTCCACACGCGCATAGGTGTCGTTTGCAACGATGCGCATGCGATCGTTCAGGTCCTTGCGAACCTGAGCTAGCTCAGTCTTTTCGATATCAAGAGCACGAGAGTCTTTCTCGACGCCGTCACGAGTAAATACGCGTACGTCGATAACGGTACCGGTTGTACCAGAACCTGTACGCAAGGACGTATCCTTAACATCAGAAGCTTTCTCGCCGAAGATGGCACGCAGTAGCTTCTCTTCTGGTGTCAACTGGGTTTCACCCTTCGGTGTAACCTTACCTACCAAGATATCCCCAGGCTTAACCTCAGCGCCCACGTAAACAATACCAGATTCATCTAGCTTGCTTAGTAGTGACTCAGATACGTTAGGGATATCCGCAGAGATTTCCTCTGGGCCCAGCTTGGTATCACGGGCAACACAAGTTTGCTCTAGGATATGAATGGTGGTGAAGCGATCTTCCTGAACAACACGCTCAGAGATCAAGATGGAATCTTCGTAGTTGTAACCATTCCAAGGCATAAACGCCACTAGCATGTTCTGACCCAATGCCAACTCACCTAAGTCAGTTGAAGGGCCATCTGCCAATGTATCGCCGCGGGCGATAACGTCGCCAGGCTTAACGAGAGGGCGTTGGTTTACACAGGTGTTCTGGTTAGAACGGGTGTACTTCGTCATGGTGTAGATGTCTACGCCTGTCTCGCCCGCAATCGTCTCGTCGTCGTTGACACGAACAACAATACGGCTCGCATCCACAGAGTCGATGAAGCCGCCGCGCTTGGCGCGAACCGCAGCACCAGAGTCCATCGCGACTGTGCGCTCCATGCCTGTACCTACTAGGGGCTTATCAGCACGCAATGTAGGAACGGCCTGGCGTTGCATGTTTGATCCCATCAACGCTCGGTTGGCGTCATCGTGCTCCAAGAATGGAATCATCGATGCCGCTACCGATACGATCTGGCGAGGCGAAACATCCATATACTGAATCTTGTCTGCCGTAGACAGGGAGAATTCATTCATGTGACGGCAAGAAATCAAGTCGCCAGTAATGCGCTTGTTCTCGTCCATGTCGGTGTTTGCCTGAGCAATCACATAGCGGTTTTCTTCAATCGCAGAAAGGTAGTCGATCTCATCCGTAGCCACACCGTCAACAACGCGACGGTAAGGTGTTTCAATAAAACCATAGCTGTTCGTTTGTGCATACAGTGCAAGAGAGTTGATCAAACCAATGTTTGGTCCCTCTGGCGTCTCAATAGGACATACGCGTCCGTAGTGAGTTGCGTGTACGTCACGTACTTCAAAACCAGCTCGCTCACGGGTAAGGCCACCCGGGCCTAAGGCAGAAATACGGCGCTTGTGCGTGACTTCTGAAAGCGGGTTGTTTTGGTCCATGAACTGGGACAGCTGGCTAGAGCCGAAGAACTCTTTAACCGCAGCAGAAACGGGCTTGGCGTTGATGATATCCTGAGGTACAAGACCTTCAGACTCAACCAGCGACAAACGCTCTTTAACCGCACGCTCAACACGTACTAGACCAACGCGGAAGGCATTCTCAGCCATTTCACCAACGCAACGCACACGACGGTTACCTAGGTGATCAATATCATCAACCTGGCCATTACCGTTGCGGATATTGATGATTTCCTTCATCACATCCAAGATGTCGTCGTTGTCCAGTGTGCCAGATCCTGTCTCACCTTCGCGCTCTAGGCGACGGTTAAACTTCATACGACCCACCGCAGATAGGTCATAGCGATCAGCAGAGAAAAACAGATTCTTAAATAGTGCCTGTGCAGCATCCTTAGTTGGCGGCTCGCCAGGGCGCATCATACGGTAGATTTCTACCTGTGCTTCTAGGTCTGTCGTAGATGGGTCGATGTCCAATGTAGAAGACATGTAAGGGCCGCGATCCAAATCGTTAGTATAAAGAACCTTAAAGTCCTTAATACCCGCTTCGCGGATCTGCTCAAGGCGCTCTTCGCTTAGCTCGCCGTTAGCAGCAATCAATAGCTCACCAGTAGCAGCGTCAACCATGTCGTGGGATAGGCGCTTGCCCAACACCCACTCATCTGGCACGTCTAGCTTATCTACGCCGGCTTTTTCAAGCTCGCGGATGTGACGCATAGTGATACGGCGACCCGTTTCAACGATAACCTTCTTGCCTGCCTTAATATCAAAGGCAGCAATTTCACCACGTAGACGCTCAGGCACTAGCTCAAGCTGGAAGCCTTCGTCTTGGGTATGCAAATCGTGCTTGTCGAAGAACATGTCCAGCATATCGATATTACTGAAGCCCAATGAGCGCAGTAAGATAGAGGCGGGTAGTTTACGACGACGGTCAATACGTACGAATAGGCAATCCTTAGGATCGAACTCAAAGTCCAACCAAGAACCGCGGTAAGGGATAACGCGTGCAGAGAACAGTAGCTTACCTGAAGAGTGTGTCTTGCCCTTATCGTGGTCAAAGAACACTCCAGGAGAGCGGTGCAACTGAGAAACGATTACTCGCTCAGTACCGTTGATCACAAAGGTGCCCGTCTCAGTCATCAAAGGCATTTCGCCCATGTAGACTTCCTGCTCCTTCACTTCCTTAATCTTTTCATGGTTGTCCTTATCGCGGATAACCAAGCGCACGTTGACGCGCAGTGGAGCAGAGTAAGTTAAGCCGCGAATTTTACACTCGCGCACATCAAAGCCTGGCTCACCTAAACGGTAAGTCACGTACTCTAGGCTAACGTGGCCCGAGTAGCTGATAATAGGAAACACTGAACTGAAAGCCGCGTGTAAGCCGCTTTCTTTTCGATCGTCAATTTTATTGTCTAATTGTAAGAAATCGCGATAGGACTCAAGTTGAGTCTGTAGCAAAAATGGAATGTCCAGTACTGCAGGACGTTTACCAAAATCTTTACGGATTCGCTTCTTCTCAGTGAATGTATAGGCCATCAGTGTTCCTCTTTCACTTGGGTTGTATTCACAAATATCGCCATCACAGACTATCCGCATAGCGGTATTTGTAAATACACCCGAATATTAAAACGGGAAAAGGCCAGCATCCCATAGTGGAATGCTAGCCGTGCGATATAGATTATTCTATATCGCGAGCTGAGTAGTAATTAACTCTGAATTCAATTCAGGTAGATTACTTGATCTCAACTTCAGCGCCAGCTTCTTCAAGCTGCTTCTTAACGTCGTCAGCTTCTGCCTGCTCAACGCCTTCTTTAACGCTAGCTGGGCAGCTTTCGACCATAGTCTTAGCTTCTTTCAGGCCAAGACCTGTGATAGCGCGAACTGCTTTAATAACAGCAACTTTGTTGCCGCCGAAGCTAGTCATTACAACGTCAAACTCAGTTTGAGCTTCTGCTGCGCCGCCAGCGTCGCCGCCAGCTGCCATCATTACAGGTGCTGCTGCAGCAGCAGTTACACCGAACTTCTCTTCCATATCAGCGATTAGCTCAACAACGTCCATTACAGACATGTTAGAGATTGCTTCTAGGATCTCATCTTTAGTTACAGCCATGGGATTCTCCAAAACTTAAAAGGTTAAATAAAACAAAAAATATTAAAGCTTAAGCCGCGTCTTTCGCGTCTTTCACTGCTGCCAATACACGCGCAACTTTGGTCGGCACTTCATTAAGAGTGCTAGCCAACTTGGCGATAGGCGCTTGCATAGTACCCAACAACTTCGACAGTGCTTCGTCGCGCGTCGGCAATGCCGCCACTCGATCCAAGCTTTCAGCGCCGAATAATTCGCCACCTACTGCTACCATCTTCACTTGTAGTGCTTCGTTTTCCTTAGCGAAGTCTTTCATGACTCGCGCTGCTGAACCTAGATCTTCCTGAGAAAATGCTAGAACCAGTGGGCCAACAAAGCCGGATTGCATGCATTCAAACTCTGTACCTGCTACGGCACGCTTAGCGAGTGTGTTTTTAACAACACGCAAGTAAACGCCTTTCTCACGCGCTTGAGCACGTAGAGCAGTCATATGCTCTACTTCAAGACCGTGATATTCCGCAGCCACTACAGAGAGCGCATTGGCGGCAACTTCAGACACTTCAGTAACAACTTGTTGCTTTTGTGCAAGAGTTAAAGCCATTCGTCTTCTCCGACATGAGTTCAGTGTTTTCACACCTCCCTCAGCTACTCAAATGACAAAGCCAAAAACAGCTTAGCTTTGTCGCCTTACGGCATACCTTTCAAGCCCGTCCACCCCGTGGGATATTCAAACTTTCCAGGCGACCGTCTGCGTAGGCTATTAACGTCGCTCTTCAGCGGGCTAATATTTAAGTGGCAATGCCACACCTACGGTCTTAGACAACACACACTACGTGTACGTCGCCTAATGCGGATAGGCTAGAAAGCATGCCTTCCAGCCCATCCGCATAACTTTACTTACAGAGAGCTAACGTCTACTTGTAAGCCAGGACCCATAGTAGAAGACACGGTAACGCGCTTCAGGTATACGCCCTTAGCAGATGCTGGCTTGGCCTTATTCAGGTCAGCAACCAACGCTACTAGGTTTTCTTTTAGATCGGCGGCAGCAAAGTTTGCCTTGCCGATGATGCAGTGGATGATGCCCGCTTTGTCTGTGCGGTAGCGCACCTGACCTGCTTTAGCATTATTAACCGCTGTAGTTACATCAGCAGTCACTGTTCCAACCTTAGGGTTAGGCATTAGGCCGCGAGGACCCAGTACCGTACCCAACTGGCCAACAACACGCATAGCGTCTGGCGTAGCAACCACTACGTCAAAGTCCATCATGCCGCCTTTGATTTCTGCTGCTAGATCGTCAAAACCGACGATGTCAGCGCCCGCTGCTTTTGCCTTCTCAGCGTTCTCGCCTTGAGCAAATACCGCAACGCGGATAGTCTGGCCAGTACCCTTTGGAAGTACCGTAGAGCTACGTACGTTCTGATCTGATTTACGAGGATCAACACCCAAGTTCACAGCAACATCTACAGACTCTGTAAACTTAGTCGTAGACAACTCAGACAACAAAGCAAATGCTTCATCCGCAGAGTAAACTTTTCCAGCTTCAACTTTTTCAGCGATAGCCTTTGCACGTTTAGTAAGCTTAGTCATGATTAGCCCTCTACTTCCAAGCCCATACTGCGAGCAGTACCAGCGATAATATTAACAGCCGCGTCGATGTCGTTAGAGTTTAGGTCTGGCTCTTTAGTGTTAGCAATTTCTTCTAACTGAGCGCGAGTAACCTTGCCTACTTTATTAGTATTAGGGCGACCAGAACCGCTCTTGATGCCAGCAGCTTTCTTCAGCAATACCGCAGCAGGGGGAGTCTTAGTGATGAACGTAAAGCTACGGTCGTTATAAACAGTAATAACAACAGGAACCGGAAGACCAGATTCCAAGCTCTGCGTCTTAGCGTTAAACGCCTTACAGAACTCCATAATGTTTACGCCGTGCTGACCAAGGGCTGGGCCTACAGGTGGGCTAGGGTTTGCAGCACCAGCTGCAACTTGTAACTTGATATAGGCTTCGATTTTTTTAGCCATGATCGTTTCTCCAATTGCGGGTCAAACGCCTATTTATGCAATGCATGTTCAGCTTCCCGGTTAGACAACAAAAGCGCGAGTGCCACAAGGCGCTCGCGCTTCAAAAAATACTATTAACCCTTTTCTACCTGGCCAAAGCCAAGTTCAACAGGGGTCGAGCGGCCAAAGATCATTACCGAAACCTTTAGGCGACTCTTGTCAAAGTCCACTTCTTCAACAACACCGTTAAAGTCGTTAAACGGACCATCAGTCACGCGAACCATTTCGCCAGGCTCGAATAAGAACTTAGGCTTAGGCTTCTCGCCACTTTCTTGCACGCGATCCATAATCGCCTGCGCTTCTTTTTCCGTAATTGGTGCAGGCTGGTCAGCCTTGCCACCAATAAAACCTAATACCTTAGGCGTGTCTTTAACTAGGTGCCAAGTGTCGTCAGTCATTTCCATGCTGACCAACACATAGCCTGGGAAAAACTTACGCTCTGAGCGGCGCTGTTGGCCATCGCGCATTTCAACCACTTCTTCAGTAGGTACTAAAATTTCGCCAAACAGATCCTGCATAGCAAAGCGTTCAATACGCTCTTCCATATACGCTTTCACTTTAGCTTCGAAGCCTGAATAGGCCTGTATCACATACCAACGCATGACTACTCCTTAAGCTAAAATTAGCTCAATTCCCTTGCCGGCCAACACATCGCACAACAATAGGAATAAAGACAACACACCCGTAAACACCGCTACCATAATTAGCGTCTGCACCGTTTCTTGGCGCGTAGGCCAAACGACTTTGCGTACTTCTGTACGCGATGCTCGCAAATAGCCCCAGGCTAGTTTGCCAACCGATGTTACATAAGTAAGCGCAAGGGCGACGATCATCGCTGCAATCACGCTAGCCACTGCATATAGATTAGATTGCTCTACAAAGTAGTAATAGGCCCAAACTCCGCCTACTACTGCAGCCAACGCCAACAACAGGATTAAGTAATCCAATGCTGAGCTTTTTTGTTCGGCGTTTGCCGTCATATCACTTATCTCACAATATTGGCCGACATAATCAACCAATTTTTTCAAAATATGGCAGGTCAGGAGGGACTTGAACCCCCAACCGTCGGATTTGGAATCCGATGCTCTACCAATTGAGCCACTGACCTATTTCATTGCTTTCTACGCCTAAACGTAAAAAACGGGAGCGGCATTCTGCCACTCCCGTTTTCATAATGCAACCGCAATATGCAGTTACAACCAAGTATTTACTTGGTGATCTTACCTACAACACCAGCGCCAACGGTACGACCGCCTTCACGGATTGCGAAACGCAGGCCTTCTTCCA
>CAZBWS010000069.1:10405-12508 GCA_964495705.1 uncultured Gammaproteobacteria bacterium | reverse complement strand
GAGAACACAATGCCTAAAATCACCAGCCGCGACGGCCAAAGTATCAGCTATATCGATATTGGTCTTAAATCTAAGCCCGTATGTATCTTAGTACATGGCTTTGGCATGCAGGCCAGCCATTGGTTACCCTTGGTCGCCCCCCTGCTCTCAAAGTACCGTTTTATTCTGCCTGACCTGCGAGGGTTTGGTGGCAGCATCAACGCCCGGCATACGAGCGGCTGTGTATTTGAAACCTTTGCCCATGACCTGCACGACATCATCCAACATCTCTCGGTAGCTAATGTTGCCCTAGCGGGGTTTTCGATGGGAGGTATGACCTCATTGATGTATCAACGCCTCTATGGCACTGAGCAACTACGCGGCTATTTACAGATCGATCAATCTCCTGTGATACATAACACAGCAGATTGGCCTTGGGGGCTTTACGGTGATCAGCAGCAGCGCAAGTTTGATGACTTTTACCAGATGCATACCTTAGTAGAGCAACAGTCTGAGCCACTCCTATGGTCGAGCTTAAGCCCTGCCGTTCAGCAGAGCGTATTGGACAGCAAAGCGCGTTTTATCGCCGGCACCTTATCTAGCCCTATCGCTAAACGGGGTCTTATAGGTTTACACAAACTAGGCGCAACAAAACTGATCGTCAACGATAAAAACTGGCCAGCCTATCACGCCTGCATGGCGCGCTATACAGCCCAACAAACTGACTTACGCGATGTATTCGACAACTACTCGATTCCTCTGTGGGTCTTTGCGGGGCAAAAATCTGAACTGTATGACATTCAAGGCCAACAGAAAATGGCAAGCTTGGTAAATGGTTCAACCCTTGTCATCTTTAGCCATCAGGGTCATGCATTGCCATTTGAAAGCCCTGTGAAATTCACTCGCGAATTATCCGCATTTATTCGCACGACCGCGACCCAACACGACCAGGAGCAGATATGTTTGAATTAAACAGTGCCTATTTACCCAGCCTATGGGCCATGCTCGTTAGTGGGCTTTTAGTTTGGTTACAGTTACTCATTGCTGACTTGTCAGCGCTGAAGACGCAGCATATTCCAGGAACCCCTATAGAACCTAACCCGAAAGATTTTGTGTTTCGTGCCGCACGTGCCCATGCGAACACCAATGAAAGCATTGCCTGTTTCATTTTGTTTATCGTCGTAGGTGTTTTGGCACATGCGGATAGTCTGTGGCTAAATTGTTTTGCCTGGTTATATGTGTTCAGCAGAATCGCACATATGAGCTGTTACTATTTACAAAAATCCGCCCTGCGTTCACTCAGCTTTGGCATCAGCCTGACCGCCCTGTTAGGGCTATTGATCATCGACGCTATCACTCTAATTCTATAATTTTCGACTGAATCACACTCTAGTAGCGAACTTAGTCATCGGCATTGAGTCCTAGCTGCATATTTAATGGGAAAGTCACTATGAAACGCTCTATCACACTCCTCTTCATCAGCTTATTTTTCAGCTCTACAAGCTTCGCCGAAGCGCGTATAGCCACACAAAAAGCCATCTTTGCCGGAGGCTGTTTCTGGTGTATGGAGCCGCCTTTTGAAAAACTCGACGGTGTTATTTCCGCTGTTTCTGGGTATATTGGAGGCAAAGAGAAAAACCCCGAGTACAAAAACGTCGCTCGTGGACTAACAGGGCACACCGAAGCCGTAGAAATCACCTTCGACCCCAACAAAGTCAGCTATGAGAAACTGTTAGAGGTTTTCTGGATGCAGGTTGACCCCACCGTTGATGATCGCCAGTTTGTGGACACAGGCAGACAATATCGTCCAGGCATTTTTTATATCGGTGCAAAGCAAAAGCAACAGGCCTTAGCATCAAAAAAAGCAACCGAAGCACTGGGCTTACATGGCAAACCCTTTAAACTAGAAATAACCGAAGCGACTACTTTCTGGCCTGCGGAAGAGTACCATCAAGACTATTATAAAAAGAGTCCCTTGCGTTATAACTTCTATCGCTTCAACTCTGGCCGTGACCAATACTTAAAGAAAATTTGGGGCGACAAATACCAAAAATAAAACCTATAAACACTACTCCTGCTTGAGCTTGGCATACTCCTTGTTAAACTCATGCTCGGGGTAGTGCT
>CAZBWS010000069.1:6042-10305 GCA_964495705.1 uncultured Gammaproteobacteria bacterium | reverse complement strand
TTGCTCCACCTCTGGAGTCACAATAAATACTGTCACCGACAATACTATAAGTGCAGCACTGGCAATCGGTGCGCCCCAACGCAAGGTTAAATGACTGCGTGCAGTCACCGCTTGAGGTTTGGCCTGAACCGCCTTACTGGCCTGAGCAAGAATAGCGGCATCCAGCTCAGAAGGTGAAATCATCGGTTCCTCCTGATTTAAGGCTTGATAGGCCTTACTGGTTTTTAGCTCTTCGTCATTCACGCTTCTATTGTCTCTTTACTTAGCTCTAATCTTAGTTTGTTGACCGCATAACGCAGTCGGCTTTTTATAGTTTCTCGGTCGACACCCACCGTATCGGCAATTTCTTGCAAGCTTAGGCCGGCCTCCTCCTTTAACAAAAAGGCATCGCGCTGCGGAGGTGGTAAAGCAGCAATTAAAGACTTCACCCGTGCCGCTATTTGCCCTCGGCTGTGGTATTTGTCAGGTTCATCGTATTGAAAAGTTTCTAAGGCGGGTTCATCAATCACCTGCGCCTCTTGCCATTCGCGATAACGCCCCTGTGCCCGATAACAATCGACTATCTGATTGTGAGCAATTTTGTATAGCCAGGTTTTAAACTTTGCCTGGTTTTTATGGGCTTGATAGCCTTCGCGCCTGGCTATCACCTTGCTCCAAACTTCTTGAAACTGCTCTGCAACAATGGCTTCGTTACCCAGCTGACGAAACATATAGCGATACAGAGCGTCTTTATGGCGTTTATATAAGGGCTCAAAGGCGGCGGCGTCACCCTCAGCATAGGCACACATCAGCGCCTCATCTGTTTCTACCTTTAGCTCAATCGCATTGTCATTCGCCGCTTGTTGCATAGGCTTATCATAGGCCTTTGCGATGGAATTGCTATATAGATAAGTAGTATTCATTTTGAGGACTATTAACATGTCATCCTGAGTGTAGAGGCAGCGGAACCGAAGGATCTGGGTAACTGAGTTATCGACTACCCAGATCTTTCGCCTACATTTCATTTCGCTCAGGATGACACTGTTAAGTTAGCTCAACGGCTTCTCACTCAAGCTATCCGCCAAACCGACTAGTTGTACAAACTCACCACGATAGCCAAATTTATCCCCTGCCCTTGCGCCACGTGCCAATTCCAGCACATCCGCATAGTCAAACTGCTTGGTATATTGCCCGCCGCGCAGCAGTTGTGAAAACGCCGCTACTGCAGCGGAGAAGCGATAATCAGCCGACGTTTTGCTTAGGCTATTTTTAATATCTCGCACATATAATGGCTGTTCAATCAGGCGGCTTACACGCTCATCTGGCTGCTTATAACGCAGGCGTAAAAAGGCAAGTTCATTAGACTCTACCTTTCGGCTGGTCTTCGCTTTGCCATAGCGAAGTGGATCAATACGTTGCCCGCCACTTTCTTTTAGGGTGATTTCATACAATGCAGTCACCGTATGTCCTGCGCCAATCTCACCCGCGTCTACCTTGTCATTATTAAAATCTTCACGCTTAAGCATACGGTTTTCATAACCTACTAGACGATACTCGGAAACAAAATCGGGATTAAACTCAATTTGAATCTTCACATCCTTAGCAATCGTTAACAACGTAGCTCCCGCCTCTTCCACTAACATCTTGCGCGCTTCACTTAGAGTATCAATATAAGAATAATTACCATTGCCTGCATCCGCGACCTGCTCCATTAGGTGATCATTATAGTTACCCGTACCGAAACCTAGAGTAGTTAAGGCAATGCCCGTTTTACGCTTCTCTTCCACCAACTGCTTTAACGCTTCAAAGTTAGTGGTGCCCACATTGAAGTCACCATCAGTGGCCAATAACACGCGATTCACACCGCCCTTAATAAATGACTGCTCCGCCAAGTTATAAGCCAAGCGGATACCAGCACCGCCATTGGTCGACCCACCTGCTGACAACTGGTCTAAAGCTGTAGATATTTTTGCCGTTTGATTACCCGGCGTTGGCTCTAAAACTAAGCCCGCCGCACCCGCGTAGACCGCAATTGCCACTCTATCTTCCGAGCGCATTTGGCGACTGAGCATTTTTAAAGAAGATGTCAACAAACCCAACTTATCAGGGGAATTCATCGACCCCGATACATCAATAAGAAATACTAAATTGGAAGCAGGTAGCTCTTCGATAGTCTTTTCGTAACCCTTAATACCTACATGCAGTAGTTTAGTATTTTGATTCCACGGTGTCGGCGCCATCTCTGTGCTCACCGAGAAAGGTTGGTCGAGTGATTCTGGATTGTCGTAATTATAAGAGAAGTAGTTGATCAATTCCTCGGCACGCACTGCATCTTGATTAGGCAAGCGTCCCTGTTTCAGAAAGCGACGTACATTGGCGTAGGCGCCCGTGTCCACATCAATACTAAAGGTCGAAACCGGGTCGTTGTTAACTAGCTTAATGGCGTTGTCTTGTATCCTGGCGTAGTTCTCACGATCTACCGGTTCAGACGCTATGCGGATGGGCTGTGGTGGCATGTAATAGTCGCTACCCATGGAATCCATCGCAGGTAATATACTGTAAAATTCTAATGCCTGTGCTCCCTTGCTCTTCATCACGCGGCTGTGAGTGCGCGTTGCAATGCTTGCAGCCACCGCTTCCTTCTTTTCGGTGAGAACTTTGGGCGCTTGCTGAACCATCAGTTCAGGCCCGTGATGTGTATGGTCTAACTCGACATGCTCAACTTCGAGCAAGTTTTGTTCAACGGCAACGTCGCCCTTACCATCAATAAGGGGTTGTTTCTCGACCACTGCACGGCCACAGGCCATACTGATGGACGCGGATAACAGGCAGATGCCAATGCTTTTAATGTTGTTCATGATGCTCTCCAATTATTTAGCTTCAGATACTTAAACGCCGGAGAGTTAGAAAAGGGGTTAAACTATTCGGAAATATCGTCCAATACAGACTTAAAATATTTATAGATTAAAAAAGGCATCAGGTTTTCATTACAACGCGTTTTTGCAATAGCGTTCCAAATAAGTAAACGCTCTTTTTTAGATAAATGAGTATTCTTAGCGAATATTAAAAAATAAGATTTCGAGCGCAACGGCAATTTATGTTGTTTTAAAAATTGTGAATATTTCTCTGAACTTAAAAACTCCGCGGCTTGAAGCGGCGCCATGGAAACCGACTTGATGCGCCCACGCATTAACATTTCAATATTGGCCTTGGCTGTTCTATTTCTTTTAACCTTTAAGCCTTTTTTTTCTAATGTATCTGTGAAAGCACCTGCCAGACCCATTCCGATCGGCTGAGGAATAGAGGAGATATCACCATCATAGTCATAGTCATAGGCTGTACTACTGTGAGTGATTAAAGCGTGTTCCACCTGGCTCAAACGCCACGGTGAAATAGCATCAGTCGCAGCTTCGGGTGGATAAAAGCCAATTTCAGCTCGGCTGGCTTTATAAGAAGCGGGGAAAACGGCATCCACTTTGCCATTTTCAAGATCCAGTAAACACCGTTTCCAAGGCTTGGGTTTTATGTGGTAGGTATAATCTAGCTCATCTAATGCATGTTTAATCACTTTAGTATGAATACCCTTTGTTTCACCGTCCTCGAAAATAGTATACGGGAACCAATTATCATCCATACACAGCACAATCGGCTTCGGCTGAGAGAATACAATAGATGGAAACAGGAGTAGAGAAGCAAGTAATAGGCGGTTCATACTGTAATGGTATTAGGGATTTAATATAAAGTCTAAATAAAGGCTTATCTGACACTTCCACCTATCACCAGAATGGTTTTTTATAGAGTAATATTCAATTATTGGAACCTAACGACAAATTTTTCCCAAGAGCCAATTTTTGTTCTATTCAGATTTGCGTCGCCGTTACGTTCAGCAACGACATATCTATTAACTCCAGTATTTTTCAAGGAAATAATCTCATTATGGGCTAAGTATGAAGTACCCTAATGAAAATTTTGATGAGCACTTAAATGCCCCTGTTTATTTTTCCAAGCCTTATAACCGAGCTTACTTTGACCCTAACCTCTTAGCACTTCCGGCTCGTTTTTCGGACGCTTCTCTGTATAAAAGTGTACTAGAAAAAATAGAGGAAATGAGTAAATCCCTTGAGAGCAGTTTTGGGGATAAAGTGCGTGAAGTAAGAAAAAACCTAGCGGTAAAACTGTTAAAGCAAAACACGGTTTCAATCAGTGAAATCGGGTTTTTATTAGGCTTCCAAGAACCGACTTCATTTCATAAGGCATTTAAGAAATGGTTTAGCGCTTCGCCGG
>CAZBWS010000069.1:0-5942 GCA_964495705.1 uncultured Gammaproteobacteria bacterium | reverse complement strand
AGGCTAAGGATAGGCCTAGTTAGTATGCGGACAGACCCAAATAGCCTATCCGCATCAGCGTATTATTTAGACTCCGCTCGCCCCAAAAACTTTCGCTCTTCCGTATGCACCTTAACTACATCACCCTGTGCGATATACTCTGGCACTTGCACGGTAAAACCCGTTGAAAGAATTGCAGGTTTAGTACGCGCGGTAGCAGAGCCTCCTTTGATTGAAGGGTCCGTCTCGGTGACTTCAAGCTCAACCGTGGTCGGCATATCCAGCCCAACTGGGGCATCATCAATCAACACCACCTGAATACCCTCTGTGCTCTCAGTAAAGAAGTTCAGCTCTTCAGAGATCGCATCTTTGTTGAGATTATAAGGGGTGTAATCTTCATTATCCATAAAGACATATTCGTCCCCGTCTATATAGGAGAACATAACCTGACGACGCACCAGATCCGCCAAGTTGAGCATATCGGAGTCTTTGAAGGTTTCATCTACCTTGCCACCAGAGACTACATCGTACATACGCATGCGGTATAGGCTACCGCCCGCGCGGCCCTGAGGTACAGAGCGCTCGATGTCACGTACCATATAGGTTTTACCGTTGTGCTCAATCGCTTGGTTCTTTTTTATATCACTAGCCTTAGGCATGGTTTTGCTTCCTATTTTGAATTGCCCTTATTCTCCCAAATAAAACACGATAAACATAGCCCCCATAGATTAGAATACGCCCATGACAGAAAACTATGACGTAATCGTTATTGGCGCAGGGGCTGCGGGACTGATGTGTGCAGCCCAAGCAGGCCAACGCGGGCGAAAAACCCTGCTGCTGGAACACAATGACCAGATTGGCAAGAAGATTTTAATCTCGGGCGGTGGGCGCTGTAACTTCACAAATATGTATACCGAGCCCAGCGACTATTTATCCGCCAATGAACATTTCTGCAAATCCGCTCTGTCGCGCTATACCCAATATGATTTTTTAAAGCTGGTTGACGACTATGGCATTGCCTATCACGAAAAGACCTTAGGCCAGCAGTTCTGTAATGACAGCGCTAAGCAAATCGTCACCCTGCTCGCCGAAGAGTGTGAAAAAGGCGCTGTAGACATTCGCACGAGTAGCTCCGTTAGCAGTATCACTAAAAATGATGTGTTTGAGGTACAGTGCAAGGATACACAATATCAAGCGCAGTCTCTGGTGATTGCTACCGGAGCCCTTTCCTTTCCTCGCCTAGGAGCAACAGACTTCGGCCACCAACTCGCTACACAATTTGATATTGCCCTAACTCCACTACGCCCCGGCCTGGTGCCCTTCACCTTCGCCAAAGACACCCGCGCCCAGTACGAAGAGTTAGCGGGTATCTCCCTAGACGCCAGCGTCAGCTGTAATGGACAGAGCTTTCGCGAAGGCCTGTTGTTCACGCACAAGGGCTTGAGTGGGCCGGTGATCTTACAAATATCCTCCTATTGGCAGGCGGGGCAGACAGTGGAAATCGATTTATTGCCAAACCTAAACCTTGTCAGTCACATACAAGAGCAAAAACAACAACGCCCCAAGGTACAGGTACGCACAGTGTTAAATGACATACTGCCCAAGCGCTTCGTCGAGCTATTGTGCCAACAACAAGATTTAGATAACTGCCAACTAAGCAACTTTTCAAATGATCAACTAGACAAGCTCTGTGCCAGCTTACAGCCTTGGTGTATAAGCCCCGCAGGAGATGAAGGCTACCGCAAAGCAGAAGTGACCCTAGGCGGTGTAGATACCAATGAGCTAAGCTCTAAAACCATGATGTCGAAGAAAATCGACGGATTATACTTTATTGGAGAGGTCGTGGATGTAACAGGACACTTAGGCGGCTTTAACTTCCAATGGGCCTGGGCATCGGGCTTCAGTGCTGGGCAATTTGTCTAAATATCGCCTACAGGGGCTTACCGTGCAATAGCATTATTGCTAAGCCTTATCTTCTTTTTGCAGTGCCATATCCTTGACGCTCATATTATCTAGGGCGCTACTAATCGCGGTTTGTATAAGCTGTTCCGTCGCCGCCACACCCTCTACCGCGCTGGTACTACGGCGGTACAAGGGCGGCATAGCATTGGAGTTACGCACTGCTTTTAACACGCTCAACACCGTAGTGTTTTCCATAGCGACCTTAGGTAAGTAGCGCACAACATCATCGTTGGTTTCTTCAATCAATCCTGCCTCTAACAAGGCGGTCAACACCATTTGTACCCCCTGTATCTGTGATCCTAGGCGGCGTACTAATTGCTCTGCACCAATGGGGTTTTTCCCTGCGTATTGACGCTGGGTAATCAAGGCAATTATCTGTAAGGCTAGACGCTCTTGCTGCTGGGCGCTCATGCCTCCTTCCCTACGCGTGGGCACTACATATTCTGGGTGTTGTACATAAAAGGCCAGACTGCCCCCAATCAATAAAATCACCCAGCTCATGTACATCCATATCATGAATAATACGAGCAAGGCAAAACCAGAATAAATAGCATAGGTGCTACTTTCTGTAGCATTAACGACAATCGACCCGAACAACCAACCCACCGTTTGCCATAAAAGCCCTGTTGCAGCACCCGCAAGAACGCCTGCGCGTAGTTTCACCTTTGTATTAGGGATAAACATATAGAAGAAGCTAAAGGCAGCAATGATCATCAGATAAGGTAAGGACTTAGTAAACACCGCTACAGCCCAGGCAATTAATTCAAATTGACTAGCTTCTTTTACAAAAGCGCCACCTAACACACTAGCCGACATACCAATTGCAGAAAAGACTAAAATAGGCCCAATCAACATTACACTGCCGTAATCAGTGAAGCGGCGTCCTATACTGCGATTTTGTTGTAAGCGCCAAACGTAGTTAAACGTACCTTCTATTTTTTGAATCAACGATATCGCCGTATAAAGCAACAAAAGGATACCAATCCCGCCTAAATAGCGAATATCGACATTTTCAATAAAGCCAATAATCGTTGCCGTAATCTCTATGCCTTTATCCCCAAAAGCCTCTAAGGCCGTTAATAAAAAAGGCTCCAGCTGTTTATTATGAACACCAAACGCTTTCAGTACTGAAAAGCTCACCGCCATCAAAGGCACTATCGACAACAGCGAGGTATATACCAAACTCATCGCTCGCATGGTCAGCTGGCCCTTAGCCAGGTCGTCAAGAAGTACATACAGATAGCGCAGTGCCGCAAGAATATTACACTGCCAAGCAGGGCGATTGGCTGCCTGCTCTGACCAAAGCCAATTGGCAATAAAAGGGTTGAGTGTTTTATCTACATGCATGTGCAGCAATATCCTGTTGATATCACAAGATGATACACCAACTATTCTACCCGCACATCAAACTGCAGCACACCCGACTGGCCTGCGACCAAGCCACCGGTAAAACTCCATTCAATAGCGCCTTGATAACCCGGTAGATTATCTACCGCAGCAGGTACCAGCACATCACATGCAGTTAAATTATTTGGCAAACTAGCGGGGCAAATAATCGGCACATCCAAACCTGTAAAGGCTGGTACAGTGTCCCTAATCACTAATGTATTGATGTCATTATTACCGTTATTCGTGAAGGTAATACTATAGCGCAGTCGCTCACTGGGCAGTGCAGCATTAGACGTGCCAATCGCCCCAGCTGGGCTTAAGTCGTTCACACCAATATTTTGTACTGTCTTATCTAGGGTTAAACCTACCACCGCTAACGTCGTTAAGTCATTCACAATATGCTCTGCGCTAAGACCGTCGGGCGTTTCACCTGTATAAACAAAGTCAGCAGTAATCGTGACTAAATACTGCGAGTTAAACGGTGCACTTGTTGGTGCAATCACTTGGTTAATTAAACACACTTCTTCATCGGCGACGACAGCCAAACTACCCGAAAAAGCACCTGCTGCTTCAGCCCCGTTTAAGGCTCCACTACAGTCACTATCGCGATAGATCACATGATTCCACGCCAGCCCTGTCGGTGTATCCAAGCCCACTGAAGAGAAGCTGACAACCCCTACTGAACCTGAAGTGTAACGGTGGGGGTAAAATGCCACCTGGCCTGGCTGAGCCGAGCCAATATTGTCAGGTACAAAAACATTCTGCGGCACATCACCAAAGTTCACATTATTATGCACACTACCAGCAATAGGGGTAAAGGTGATTGTGTCGTCACGGGTATCAGGGTTAACCGCGCCTGTCGTGCTAACACTTTCACTCACAGAAATGTGGCCTGAAACGGTATCCGCAACAATATCGATAGGACTGCCTGCAAAGGAGTTTGGTATCAATAAAGTATACTCACCAACCGCGTTCGTCAAAGTAGAAGTAATAACCGCGCCTGCATTACTAGGGTCACGTACTTCAACTAAGATATTTTCAAAGCCCTGCTCCCCTGCTTGCTTAATACCATCATGAGCTACCCCCCCACCAGCACCATTATCTTTGAAAACATTACCATCCTGGATAACGATAAAAGAGCTATAACCGAAATCGATGCCATTACGCTCTTCGTTCGTTGTTAAGTCAGTGGCCGCTCTAGGGTCCGGTACACCATTGGTGGGGAGAGCGCCGCCCAATATGTTTGCAGTATCGGTCACATCCACTAAGTAATCATCTGGCACTAAATTGTCAAAGAAATAGCTACCATCACTCGCCGTGGTTATCGTTTGTATACGATCGGCTGCTGTTAATAAGTTGTCTCCAGTAATATCGTCGGCGGCGGTTAGCACCCCGTCACTGTTTAAATCATAATACAAATCAAGCGTCACTCCACCGATGCCAACTTCATCACTGTCTTGTATGCCATCCATGTTTGAATCATTCCACACCAAGTCACCAATTCGGCTTGTAGTTGGCACACAGCCTCCGGAGTCTGCTGCTGACCCTGCAGCAGTTGTTCCATCGGTAGTTAGAGTAATAGGTGCACCGACGATAGCCCCCGTAGCCACCACGATTTCCTGAATAATATTGGATACCGCCCACAACGTCGTACCATCACGCTGGGCGCCACCTTGGGAGTACACGGCATTGGGGCCCGCTGTAACTTGCAGTGTTAATGTTTCTAAATCAAAACGCTGATACTGGTCGGTACCCGCACTAAAAATCAATAAATCATTACCAGTAACAACCAAATCTCCAAACTCAATATCCGCTGGAAGGGTTAATATTTCTTGGGCGTAGCGGACGCTGCGCCCGTCATCTGACATTTGTAAACGAAAAACCACTTCATCTGCAGTTCCCCCTCTTTGCTCAATGCCCAAATACAATGAACCACCAAAGAAAGATGCACCACCTGAGCCTAAGCCACGAGCACCTAGAACCAGGCCATGGTTAGTCACAACGTCCGCCTCCACCGTAAAGTGTGTGGATGTGAGCATGTCATATCCAAAAATAGTGGTATTTGCAATATTGCCCGTATTATCCACGTAATAAATAATATAATTTCTTGGGTCTACCGCGACAGAGTTAATAATGCCTGAAGGAACATTAGCCGCAGGCGCTGTAGTGAGAGCTTCAATTTTACCTGTCGCTAAATTAAGTGAAAAAAGCTCGTTATCATCTGAGTAATTAATACTGCCTTCCCCCAAATTGCCCGGTGTACAAGCGGCTGTAGGCGATGAACTCACCGATAGTTGAGCTGGGTTACTAGCAGGGCTAATGGCGGCTTCATTGGAACTTACACCAGACGTTATATTTTCATGTGTACCGAGGACATTACTGCGCACCGTTAGCTCAACGGTACAACTACTATTGGCCGCTAAAGTACCTCCATTTAAGGAAAAATTTGAATCGCCTAAATTGCCCGTCAATGTAAAGCCTGTACAGCTTCCGCCAATAGTTGTTGAGTCCAACCAAATAGCGGGAGGCATATTGTCAGTAACACTAAGCCCCGTCAGTGGAACTCCATTCGGGTTATTAATGAGTAATACCAGCGTTGATGTTTCATCGGC
>CAZBWS010000068.1:0-13292 GCA_964495705.1 uncultured Gammaproteobacteria bacterium | reverse complement strand
AAATCCCATCCTTCCCCATAGACAGCAACCTTTTCTCTGCCAGACTAGCCGCTTTAGAAGTCGGAAACTGTTTCACCACTGCTGCTAATGATGTGCGCGCTTTAGCGAAGTCTTTTAGCTCATAGTGGGTGTAACCTAGCTTCAGGCTAGCGTCGGGTATTTTATTACTATTGGGGTAGTTATCGAGCACCGCTTGAAAGTCGCGCAGCGCTTGGTCGAAGTTACGCGTCACATAGTTCGCCTCGCCCATCCAGTACTGCGCGTTATGCGCAAAGCGCCCTTGCGGATAGGCTTTTAAGTAGCGTTTAAATGCCGCAATGGAGTCCGCGTGATGGCCTTCGCGCAGTGCGTTGAAGGCATTTTCATATTCTACACGCTCTTCTGCCGGGTCGGCGACTGCAACAGGAGCCACAACCACGGCGGTTTCAGCGGGGCTGCTAGATACGGTGTTCGACACGGTTGCCGCATTGGCCGCAGACACCTCAGTGTTGTCTACGGCTGGAGGCAAGGCACTGTTACTGAGTTGTAGGTCATTCAAACGACGGTCAACATCTAGATATAGGTCGCGTTGGCGTTTGCGTAAGCGTTCTATTTCATTATGCTGCTCTTCAACTGAACCACGCAGTTCTGCGTTTTCAATTTGCAGCTGATCAACCTTTTGCAATAATTCTAACACCACTTGCGTGCTGCTTGAACGTTCCAGTTTACCCAAGCGCGATTGCAACTCACCCTGCCCGCTTTCTACACCTTGTAGACGCTTATCTAGCTCTTTCTTACTCGGCGCTGCTACAGCACTCGCTGACAGCACTAGTGATAAGACTAATGTCTTAATTGCAAAACCTTGCATGCCCTTCTCCAAGTAATCGATGGCTTAGTTATTTAAATCGTAAACGAGTTCTGCACGACGATTTTCAGACCAAGCAGTCTCATTACCGCCTAGAGCTAAGGGTAGCTCTTCGCCAAAGCCATATACGCTAACGCTCTCAGAACGTGCACCGTATAGCATTAAGAAGCGGCGTACAGCCTGAGCACGACGCTCACTCAAGGCTAGATTGTATTCGCGTGTACCGCGCTCGTCGGTGTGACCTTCTAAGCGCAACTTAACTCCAGGGTTACTAGCAAGATACTTGCCATGAGCAATCAG
This sequence comes from uncultured Gammaproteobacteria bacterium, assembly GCA_964495705.1. Lineage (GTDB taxonomy): Bacteria > Pseudomonadota > Gammaproteobacteria > HTCC5015 > HTCC5015 > CAZBWS01. The sequence continues at coordinate 12,148 of CAZBWS010000068.1, read as the reverse complement.
GGTATTGCTGTACTCTTCGCTAATTTCGTCGCTGTTTAGTCCAAAGAATACTAAGCGTTTAGCCAGCATACTGTCAGGGTTGTTAAGAGCTGAAGCGGGGTATTCACAATCCGGCTCACAGTCGGCGAGTACAAAGGTTTGTGTAGTATCAATACCATTGTTTAGGTCTGTGCCATCTGGCACATCTAAATTTTCAATGCCATTCGTTTCTGTAGTATCAATGTCATTCACAGTACCTATACCATTAAGGTCATCAGTACTGGGTTTGACACCCGGTGTTTCACAGGCGCTAATCAGCGCAACAAAAAATAAAATTATAAGGGTTTTATTTAGCATGTTATTTTCCTCAAAATATTGGCGTTACTATATATAAATGTGCGGTTTTTTGCACTCTAGGGAGAGTAACCTCCCTGCTATGCATAAAAACCTAACGTTTTTTGTTAAACGGTGACCACGCGGGTTCGCGAATATCACCATTGGTAGACAGCAATTGCTGGCGGGTGCGCCCGTCGACAGATACAGCAGCTAATACGCCCCTACCCATTGATTTTGTAGCATATAAAATCATACGACCATTGGGCGAAAAACTAGGGGACTCATCTTGTGAGCCATTACTCAATACGCGCATCAAGCCACTCTCGCTATCTAAGACTGCGATACGGTCTTTGCCTGATGCTCCATGCACCATCGCCAAGTGTTGATTATTCGGTGACACTGCCACACTGGCATTATAACGGCCATCAAAACTAACTCGTTTAGACTTGCCGCCACTGGCGTTAACTGAATAAATCTGCGGCCCACCGGTACGACTAGAAGTAAAGAAAATATTGCGTCCGTCGGCACTCCAAGCTGGTTCCGTTTCAATTCCATAACCTTTAGTTATCCGTGTTTGCTGTCGTGTACGTAGATCCATTACATAGACATCGGGGTTACCCGACTTAGACGAGGTGTAGGCAAGTTTATTACCATCTGGTGAAAATACTGGTGCTCCGTTAATGCCCTTAAAGGCCGCTAATTTTTGCTCAGCGCCCGTCTTCAAGTTAACGGTATAAACCTCGGCTTGGCGATTGCGAAATGACACATAAGCTAAAAATAAGCCATCCGGTGACCAAGACGGTGACAGCAAAGGCCAGTTAGACTTAACCACCGTTCGCGGGTTGTAACCATCGGCATCAGCGACTTGTAAGCTATAACTGGCTTTTTTTGATGCATCTCGCTTTACCGACACATAGGCAATACGCGTATTAAACGCACCGCGCACACCGGTCAGCTTTTCATACAGCACATCAGAAATATGATGCGCTGTTTTACGCAGAGCCTTCTTAGACACAGGATAGCTGTGCCCTAGCAATTGCTTTCCGCTGAGAACATCAAATAGCTGTACATCTATGGCGTACATCTCAGCGGCAACTTTACGCAGATTACCAACCACCAAGTGATCTACATTCACTGAACGCCAATTAGCAAAATTAATCGCCTGCCCAGAGACGGGCTTGGTCAGCATATCCGCATTCGGCAAGGCCTTAAATTGGCCGCTACGCTCTAGGTCTGCAGAGACAATGTCCGCAATATTGGCGGGTACTTGTTCCCCCGCAACACTCCAACCGAAGGGGACGATAGCGATGGGTTGAGCATCGTTTGCACTTTTCGTCACACGTACATTTAAAACAGCCTGAGCATTTAAACTACTGACCATCAATGCAAGCAACAACACTATGTTAATTACGTTTTTCATTTTTCCTCAAACAATATTCTTACTTTGTTTTCAAACACATTCGGGTTGCGGGGCAGCGGCAACTGATCTGGTTTATTCGCCGCTCGTTCCACAGATGCTCTAAATGCAGCACCACCATTACAGGCAACTATATTGACATCCAAAATATGGCCGCCGCGACTCTGCATAATAAGTACTTCACAGAAATAGCCCGCTTGAGTACTCGGTGGCTTAATCCAATGCTGCGTCATAAAACGAGCAATTTCTTGCTGGTAAATGGCTCTATCAATATCTTCCTGCCTAGCTCTAGCCTCCGCCTCTTTAGCAGCCTTTTCCGCCCTTAATTTTTCCTGGCGTTTTTCTTCATCCAACAAGCGTTGCTCTTCCTGCTGCTGGCGTTCAAATTCTTCGGCTTCGGCCTGCTTGCGCGCAGCCTCTGCTGCCTTACGCTGCTTTTCTACTTGTTTCTTCGCCTCGGCTAGTTTTTTTGCTTCCAGTTTTTGTTTGGCTAGTAATTGTTGCTTAGCCTCAGCAGCCTTGGCTTCGGCCTGTTTTTCTTGTTCAGCCTTTTTTCTCTGCTTTTCTTGTTTTTGTTGCTTGAGCTTTTCTTGCTTTAACTTCTCTTTTTTAAGCTCTTCTTTCTTTAGTTTTTCTTGCTTGCGCTTTTCTTCTGCGGCCTTTTTAGCTCTTTCTTTTTTACGCTGAGCCTGTTTCTGTTCTTCTAAGCGCTTGCGATTTTCGCTGCGGTTATCAATGGCTACAGCTTGCACTGCATTTATGGGCTGAATATGTGCTTTCGGTGAGGAAAACTCAAAACCAATAAAAACAATCAACAAAATCACACCGTGAATCGCCAAAGACACCCAAAGGCCTTTGAGTTCTTGGTCTTGTAATAAAGATTTAATCGACCGCATAGACAAGGGCTTACAGAACAGGGGGCTCTGTTAGCAAACCGACCTTAGGAGCACCTGCTTCTTGCAACTGAGTCATTAGGGTGATGACTTGACCGTAATCTATGCTGTGATCACCCGCCACCATCACAGGCCTGTTTGGCGTTGCTTTCAATGCCTTAGCCACTAAGTTTTGTATATCTTCAATCACTTTAGGCTTTTTTACGGCTTCACCCAAGTTTAAATACAGCTTACCCGCCTGATCTAAACTCACAATTATCGGCTCACCTTGGTCAGCAGGCACGGGTTGATTACTCGCTTGTGGCAAGTCCACTTCCACACCCTGCTTCAACATCGGTGCGGTCACCATAAAGATAACTAACAACACCAACATAACGTCAATGTAAGGTACCACATTCATCTCAGCAATTTGTCGACGCTTGGTCATTAAGCTGCTTCGCCTTGTTCTTGCTTAGACTGATTCGCCTGGCGGTGAATTAAAGCCGCAAACTCATCTTTGAAATTTTCATAACGAGTTTCTAGGCGCTCAACTTGATTTGAGAAACGGTTATACGCTACCACTGCCGGTATCGCTGCCATCAAGCCAATGGCCGTTGCAATCAAGGCTTCTGCGATACCCGGCGCCACCATATTCAAGGTAGCTTGTTGCACATTACCTAAGCCACGAAAGGAGTTCATAATACCGATCACAGTACCAAACAAACCCACATAAGGGCTGGTAGAACCTACCGTAGCTAGAAACGACAAACGCGTTTCCAGGTTATCAATCTCACGTGCTAAAGCCACACGCATTACTCGCTGAGCGGCTTCTACAACTTGCCCCGGCACAGCGCCAAGCTGGTGTTGGCGGGCATATTCGCGAAAGCCTGCTTCAAAGATATGCTCCATGCCTTCGCGTGGAATGCGGCGTTGCTGCTGCTTTTCATACATCTCACGTAAATCGCCACCAGACCAAAAACCTTCTTCAAAAGATTCCGCATTTTGGCTGGCCTGCTTGATTTGCTTGACCTTGGCAAAGATAAACCACCAAGACACTACCGATGCGGCAAACAAGGCCAACATAACCAATTGTACAATCAAACTGGCTTCCAGCATGAGGTTGAGTACAGAAAGTTGATTACTCTCCATTTAGAAATTTCTCCTTCATCACAGCGGGTATGCTGCGAGCTTTGGTTTTTTCAACATCAATACAGACCATTCTAATGGCTGCGCGGTTTAAGAGTGTACGTTCACCATTTGGTTCAATTTTGAAGATCTCGTGATCAAACCAAATACTCACCCGCTCGGCATCTCGTGCACACATAGTAATTTCTAGATGATCCGCAACGCGGGCGGGCTTGAGCCACTGCATATTGCACTCAACGGCTAAGAAGCTAAGGTTCTCCTGTTCCTGTAACTCACCCGCGTCATAACCATGATGACTCCAGTACTCCATGCGAGTGTGCTCAATATAGTTAAGATATTTAGAGTGGTAAACGACCCCAGTAGAGTCGGTGGCGTCGTAGTAGACGCGGGTTTGATGTTTAAATATGTCAGTCATCTCAAAAGTCTAAAGTATCTTGCGGTTGTTCTAGCAACTGCTGTTTATGCCTAGGCACCGGCAATCCAAAATGCTGATATGCGGATAGGGTCGCTACTCGACCTCTGGGCGTGCGCATTAAAAAGCCTTCCTGAATTAAAAAAGGCTCGATAACATCTTCTAGTGTGCCGCGCTCTTCGCCAATCGCCGCAGCGAGGTTGTCTAAGCCCACGGGGCCGCCATCAAATTTTTCAATAATGGTGTGTAAGAACTTGCGATCCATAGCATCTAGACCGTGGCTATCGACATCCAACATATCTAGGGCTGCATTCGCAATTTGCAAGTCTACAGCCCCTGAGTTTTTAACATCCGCGTAATCGCGTACACGGCGCAATAGACGGTTAGCGATACGCGGTGTACCACGGGAGCGCCGTGCAATTTCACCAGCACCCGCAGTGTCCATAACTACTTGTAAGATACCAGCCGAGCGCAAAACAATGTCGGTTAATTCCTTGATGCTATAGAACTCTAAGCGCTGCACAATACCGAAACGGTCGCGCAATGGAGAGGTCAACAAGCCCGCCCGTGTCGTCGCCCCTACCAAAGTAAAGGGTGGCAGGTCTAACTTAATAGAGCGCGCTGCGGGGCCTTCTCCAATCATAATATCCAGCTGGTAGTCTTCCATGGCGGGATATAGAACCTCTTCCACCACCGGGCCTAGACGATGAATCTCATCAATAAATAGCACATCATTGGCTTGTAAATTGGTCAGCAGTGCAGCCAAATCGCCAGGGCGCTCTAACACTGGCCCCGATGTGTGGCGGATATTCACATCCATCTCATTAGCGATAATATTGGACAAGGTGGTTTTACCTAAACCGGGTGGGCCAAATACCAGGACATGATCTAAGGCTTCCTTGCGTGTACGTGCCGCAGAAATAAAGATTTCCATCTGCTCATGGACTTTAGGCTGGCCCACATAGTCAGCCAAACACAGGGGGCGAATTGCGCGATCAATAGCGTCCTCACTAGAGGAACTCAACTCCACACCCTGCTTATCTGCAGAGCTGACTCTATTGCTACTTAAATCTTCTAACATGGCGCGCAGTATAGCGGTTTTAAGGCAGAATCCACAGGGCAGTAATTATCTGCCTAGTTAATCTACTTCTACCTGATACTGTAAAGTAAAGCTACCACTGGAAGGCATGGTGCCGGTCATGGGTATGCGCCAGTCTGTAATGGTATTGTCTACACCCGTTGCTGCAACAATATGACTATATCCATCCACACCATTATCTTGAGAGTACACGGGAGTCCCCATGGCTAAAGCCGATGTACCTGGTGCAAAACTAAATGGTGTACTGGCTCCATAGGCGTCTAACACCAGACCACTAAAACCTGGCATATCATCATTCAGAATAATATTAAATGCACCATTAGCCCCCGCATTACTCACCGTTAAATTATAGATGACGGTTGCACCTGAGTTCACCGTGGTGGCACCATTGGCATTTTTTAAAATCATAAGCTCAGGTTCGGGAAAATCCCCAGCAAAGCTTTCAGACAAAGCAAATATATGCACGTCCTCTGTCGTATGGACGCGCTCTGGATCATTCGATCGATCTTCATCAATTTGCAACCCTATCGCTGTACTGCTAATAGCACAACGCTTCACCCAGCCACCGTTGTTGCCATTGCGTAAATATTGGCTAGCAACAGCGATAGGCGCTGTACTATAGCTACCTAAAAAATTACGGCTAAAGCAGCCGTCATCCGTTCCCAAAATGGAATTAACCCGTTGACTTTCAAAATCAATACTACTAAACCCAACTTGGAATGAGCCGGTCGTATTGGGCTGCACTGCCAGATAGGCAATTTCCTCAGCGGCGCTCACCGAGCCCGCTGCTGACTCTGCCCTTTCCAGTGCTACATCTATACTGGTAGGAGTGACTGCCTGTGACGTGGTGCCCAACCAGGGAACTGAGACACTGCTTGGATCCAAAGCCGGTTCATTGGCAACCGTTTGAATCTCCAGTAACACAACCGGGTCATTCCCTACACCAAAGTCATGGTTAAAATTAATCGTATCCCATGCCTGTGTTCCCGTCACAGGTGCTGAAAACTGAGTCGCAGTAGTGGCGATAGAGCCGACCTCTAAAGGTGTACTATCATTCAAAAAATGTAAACCATCAATGGCGGCAATATAATCCACCGTCATACTCTCAGCGCCCCCCGTTTCCCCTGTCGGCTGCACTTGTGCAATTTCAAAACCATTAGTGCTGATGTTCTTTAAGCGCAGTGCGACAGGCTCGTCCTCTTCATTCACAGGCACTGTAAATACACGCGGCATTGCGTCAAAAGCAGTGGCAAAGCTAACGGAAGTAAAGCCCAATGAACCCGCCGTAGTCCCCGTAATACTCAAAGAACCCGCCTCAGCTTGGAAGGCTCCGTTTAGATCAAACGCCTCCGAAATAGCCAATAAACCAACGACTTCATCGGTGTGAGCCACATCGGTATCCGTGGCAACATCCTCTTGTACTTTAACCGCTATATTAGTATTTGTTTTTGAGCAAACCCTAGCCCAAGAGCCATCTGCACCGTCGCGTCGATTTAGACTGGCAAAAGCAAGGGGCACCGTTGTAAAGCCTGCTATTCCTACATTAGTACAATTCCCAGTGATATTATCCGCAGACTGTAAAGCTTGATAACGAATCAGCGTACCGCCACTATCGTTAAACGTGCCCGTATCTCCTGACGCCATCGCTAAATAAGCAATACGCTCACTCACTAATGCTGGCGGTGTCCCAGTGGTAGTTTCAGCGCGTTCAATGGCGATATCCATACTCGCCGTAGTGACACTGCGCACAGCCACATCCATAAAGGGAGAGGATGGAGTGCTTAAATCTGGAGTTGTCTCATTTGCCATAGTTTGGATTTGCGTAATCACGCTCGGGGCCCCACTAAAAGTCACTCCATGGTCAGCCACAAAATCCACCGAGTCCCAGCTATCACCCGCTAATAATTTACTCTGAAACTGCGCTGTATCGACAAAACCTGCTACTAAGGTATTCCCTGCAAGCGTATGCACCCCCTCTTCCATGGCAATGTAATCTATATCTAGATCAGGGTAAGTGGAGACACTATTGTCTGGGAACACATGGGCAATCTCAAAGCCTGTGGTTGTCACATTGCGAATGCGTACATTGCTTTCTGAAGAAGCTTGGTTGCTATTGACGACAAATACCAGCGGTGGCGTTGTATAAGCCTGACGAAAGTTTACTGAAGTAAATATCGGCGTAGAACTGCCGCCGACGGGGGCATTTAAAGTAACACGCCCCGCCACAAACTCCACCGCCCAAGGGCGAGTTGAAAACAAAAGCATCAATATTGTTAAGCTAATTTTTAAGCCGTAATATCGCACACATATACCTATAAACAATGCATAGCATCACATTGCGGATATGCTACCAGAACACAAGCCACATAAGTGCCTGATATTATTAAAAACTGTATCGTTTAGCCGCCATATCACCCCAAGGCTGCGGAAAGACCCAAACAGCCTATCCGCATAAGAGCTTATTAACTAACAAACTTCCGCGCATTTCTAAATAGTCGCATCCAGCTACCATCTTCCGACCACTGATCTGGCGCCCATGAGTGCTGCACGGCACGGAACACGCGTTCGGGGTGTGGCATCATGATCGTTACGCGGCCATCTGTAGTAGTTAGACCAGTCACACCATCCACAGAACCATTAGGGTTATAGGGGTAATGTGTCGTAGCCTGACCCGCAGGATCAACAAAGCGCAGCGCCACATCAGCTTGTGCCTGTGCATCACCATTAAAAATGGCACGACCTTCACCGTGGGCAACGGCGATAGGCATTTTAGAACCTTGCATGTCTTGCAGCAGTATTGATGGCGACTCCATCACCTCCACCATCGCCACTCGTGCTTCGAACTGTTCTGACAAATTGCGCTTAAAGGCCGGCCAATGCTCGGCACCGGGGATTAATGCTTTTAACTGCGATAGCATTTGACAGCCATTACATACACCTAAAGAGAAAGTATCTGGGCGGGCAAAGAAATCGCTAAACATATCGCGCAATTGGCTATTAAAGAGCACCGACTTGGCCCAACCACCACCAGCACCCAACACATCACCGTAGGAGAAGCCGCCGCAGGCGACTAAGCCCTGGAAGTCTTTCAGGTTCACACGGCCCGACTGCAAGTCGCTCATATGTACATCCACCGTGCGGAAGCCCGCCTTGTGGAAGGCGGCGGCCATTTCAATTTGACCGTTAACACCCTGCTCTCGCAAAATGGCCATTGCAGGACGCTCTGCAGTGCCAACAATCGGGTAGATGAATGGCTGGGCCACATCTTCATTCACATCAAAGCTCAACTCGGCAAATAAGCCGGTGTTTGCACTGTCACTGATTGTCTCGTTTTCTTGCTCTGCACACGCAGGGTTATCACGCAGCTTCTGCATTTGGTAACTGGTGGTCGACCAAATATTTTGTAGCTCTGCACGGGTAGCGCTGCAAACCAAATCATCTTGAAAGTAGATATCAATATTTTCAGTTTCACGGACACGGCCAATCACATGACATAGACTATCAAGGCCAGCCTGGCTGAGAATTTCTAGAACCTCAGCAATATCATTACTGGCAACCTGTATGACAGCACCCAGCTCTTCATTGAACAAGGCTTCGTTATGATGCCCTGATGTTAGTCCATCCAAGGTAACACTTAAACCACAACGCCCTGCAAAAGCCATCTCAGCCAAGGTCGCCATTAAGCCACCGTCGGAGCGATCGTGGTAGGCTTTAATCAGCCCATCCGCATTCAACTGCTGTATAGCCGTGAAAAAGCGTGCGAAGGTCGCCGCATCATCTAAATCGGGGGTTTGGTGGCCCAGCTGGTTATACACCTGAGCTAAGGCTGAGCCACCCATACGGTTTTTGCCATTACCTAAATCAATCAAGATAAGTTCGCTATCACCTTGATCTGTGCGCAACTGTGGCGTCATCGTCTTGCGCACATCTTGTGCGGGGGAAAAGGCCGATACAATTAATGACAAAGGCGATGTCATTTTCTTATCACTGCCGTTTTGCTGCCACTGTGTTTTCATTGACAAAGAGTCTTTGCCCACAGGAATACATAAGCCCAATGCAGGACATAGTTCTTCGCCAACCGCTTTTACCGTATCAAATAGCGCCGCATCTTCACCAGGTACACCACAGGCCGCCATCCAGTTAGCGGATAACTTAATATCGCTGATTTTTTCAATCTGTGCAGCAGCAATATTGGTTAGTGCTTCACCAATGGCCATACGTCCAGAGGCAGCAGGCTCGATCAAGGCCAGCGGCGTACGCTCACCCATAGACATAGCCTCACCCTGATAGCCGTAAAAACCCGTAGACGTCACCGCCACATCAGCCACGGGCACCTGCCAAGGGCCAACCATTTGATCACGGGTGACCATACCGGTAATTGAACGATCACCAATAGTAATTAGGAAGGACTTGCTCGCCACAGAGGGCAAGCTCAACACACGTTTCACCGCTTCTTGCGTGGGTACAGCACCGCTATCAAATACCGCGTGTTGTTGAGTTATATGTTTAACATCACGGGTCATTTTAGGTGGCTTGCCTAGTAGTACATCAAGTGGCATATCCACCGGCGTGTTATCGAAGTGACGATCCGTTACTGTTAACTGCATCTCATCCGTGGTTTTACCGAGTACGGCATAAGGGCAGCGCTCCCGCTCACACAGCGCTTTAAAGGCATCTAAGTCTTCATCCTTCACTGACAGCACATAACGCTCTTGGGATTCATTACACCAAATTGCCAAGGGCGGCATGCCCGGCTCGTCATTAGGCACTTCGCGCAGCTCAAAGGTCGCGCCTTTGCCACCGTCATCGATTAGCTCTGGCAAGGCATTGGAGATACCACCGGCGCCCACATCGTGAATAGATTGGATCGGGCTAGCCGCACCCATGGATGCACAGCGGTCGATCACTTCCTGACAGCGGCGTTCCATCTCTGGGTTTTCACGCTGCACCGAGGCAAAGTCTAAGTCTGCTGAACTAGCCCCACTGTTCATAGAAGAAGCTGCACTGCCGCCTAGGCCAATCAACATCGACGGGCCACCGAGTACAATAATATTCGTACCCGCATCCAGCAGATTCTTCTTCACGTTCATAGGGCGGATATTGCCCATACCCCCCGCGATCATGATCGGCTTGTGATAGCCACGCAGCTCCCCTGCACCACCATCATCATTGACTGTAGGCACTGCATCTTCGTATGTACGGAAGTAACCCGCTAGATTAGGACGACCAAACTCGTTATTGAACGCTGCGGCACCAATCGGGCCTTCCAACATAATATCCAGCGCCGAGGCCATGCGCTCGGGCTTGCCAAAGTCTTCTTCCCAGGCTTGTTCGTGGCCGGGAATACGCAGATTAGATACGCTAAAGCCGCACAAGCCCGCCTTCGGCTTAGAGCCGCGTCCCGTCGCACCCTCATCGCGAATTTCACCACCTGAACCCGTTGCTGCCCCCGAATAAGGCGCAATTGCTGTGGGGTGATTATGGGTTTCCACCTTCATCAGAATATGGATATCTTCCTCGTTCTCTACATATTCATTGGTCTCTGTGTTGTAGAAAAAGCGCGTATCACGAGGGCCACGTATGACCGAGGAATTATCGTCATAGGCTACCAACACATCATCCGGGGCTAGCTCATGGGTGTTGCGAATCATCTTAAACAAGGACTTAGGCTGTTTTTGCCCGTCAACCAACCAATCCGCATTAAAGATCTTGTGGCGGCAGTGCTCAGAGTTGGCCTGGGCAAACATCATCAGCTCGACATCATTCGGGTTACGGCCTAGCTTGGTGAAGTTTTCTACTAAGTAGTCCACTTCATCCTCAGAAATCGCCAAGCCCATTTCAATATTGGCTTGTACCAAGGCATCACGGCCCTGCCCCAATACATCGACTGTACACATCGGTGCGGGCTCTTCGGTGCTAAACAACACCTCCGCCGCTTGCAGATTAGCCAATACTACGTCGGTCATACGATCGTGCAGTAGTGGCTTAAGTAGTTCCAACTCATCCCCATTAAGCTCGCCATCGGCGTGTATATAATAAGCCACACCACGCTCTATGCGGATAAGCTGCTGCAAACCAGTGTTGTGAGCGATGTCTGTCGCCTTAGTAGACCAAGGAGAGATTGTCCCAGGGCGCGGCGTCACAAACATAAGCTGACCACTGGGCTGTTGGCCTAGCTCAGGATAGCCATAGCTCAACAAGGCTTGCAGCTGCTGCTGCTGGCTAGTAGCTAGCTCTCCCTCCACTTTAGCCAAGTGAACAAACTCGGCCTCAATGCTTTGAACCATGGGCACGGCCGCTCGGGCTTTGTCCAATAGTTTCTGAAGACGGAATTCGGATAGGGCTGCGCTGCCGCGAAGATGAAGCATCTGGCGTAATCTCTAGCTGATTGAGAAAAAACGCGATTTTACTTTAATATGCTCCGACTCTCTATGCTAAAATGCGCTGGTTAGCAGATTTTGCATAACACCATGGACTTATTCGCCGGCATTGGCAGTAAATTCACACTTTGGGGGCGTTCTGGCTTCGACGTGGGTGGCGAAACCTGAGGAGCATGCCGAGGTGCAGGATACCTCGTAAAACCATCTGCACACGTTATAGTTGCAAACGACGATAACTACTCTCTAGCTGCATAAAGCTAGCACTTGGCGGGATATGCCCGTATATCCTTCAGATCGGTGTAAGCCGTGACGTTTAGTCAAGTGTCATTCTTAACGGGCTCGTGTTTGGTTACGCCTTAGGGCCATACATTAAATAAAACTCAGGCTCGGCTGCTAGCATCCTGATCGTCGGATCGTTAGTGGACTAAAATTAAAGACGGAACTAAGCATGTAGCGCCAAGGGCGGAGTGCTTGCGGACGCGGGTTCGACTCCCGCCGTCTCCACCA
>CAZBWS010000067.1:1578-13568 GCA_964495705.1 uncultured Gammaproteobacteria bacterium | reverse complement strand
CCATGGATGAAAGTCTACTTTATAGTAACCTTTCAACTCTTGGCGTATATAAGTAAAAACACCCTCTTTTCCCCACATCGCCTGATACGCTTCAACCCACCCCGAGCGACGCTTTAACCGCTTGTTTTTATGTAGTAACAAGGCTGTTGCTTCCATCATATGTGCGACAAAAAATGGCAAAATATAACTCATTTCTTTAGTGCGTATTTTATCATCGCCTACCGCTAGTTGATAAAGGTCATAAGCGACGGCTTTGTGCTCTGTCTCTTCAACCGCATGCCATAAAAACATCGTTTTTAAATCGGGGTGTGCATTAGAGCCCAAAAATTCTGGCTTATTCATTAAAAAATCAGCGAACATAGCGGTTAAATGTTCCAAGGCTACTGTTTGCGCCAACTGACGTTCTGGGGAGTGTGTTTTAGTGATTATTTTATTCATGAACAACACCTGGTTTTCAATCAAGTCAGTACGCCACCCAAGGGATTGGAGCTTTGCATTGAAATCATCATGTAAGCTGCCATGATGTGCCTCTTGGCCGATAAAAGCACGAACCTGCTTTTGCATAACAGGGGCCATCACACGGTCTTGATAATATCGCACACTTTCAATGAACTGACGCTCGCCCATGGGAAATACAGCTGACAAAGCACAAAATAATGCACTCAAAACGGGGTTGTCTCTTACAAACACGATCGGTAAGCCCTCAAAATCTAGCTCAACTCGACGGGGGGTAATGGTAATATTTTCAGGCATCTTCATAGCACTCTCCAGTCTTATTTGTATAACACCATCATGCGCCCTCATTGAACAGCTGAACAATACACGGCAACACAAGCATAGGCGCCATTAAGACTGAAAAGACCTCATATTCACTAAAAAACACGTACTCAAAAGCTGCTTAAATGCCTCGAAAGCCTCAATATAGATATTTATAAAACAAATAACTGACTCCGTTTGGCAGCTATGCTACAACTTAGCTATAGAGAGGAATTCATGCGTAAAACAAAAATAATCTGCACTATCGGCCCCGTTTCACAGTCTTATGACATGCTACATAAGATGTACGACGAAGGCATGGATATCGTGCGTTTGAACATGTCCCATGGCGATCATGCGTCCCATGCCAAGGTCATCAAATCGATCAAGACCTTGAACCAAAAAATCAAACACCCTGTTCCCGTATTATTGGACACTCAGGGCCCCGAAATTCGCACGGGGGATATGGAAGGTGAGCTAGAACTTAAACAAGGAGATGTTCTATCAATTGTGGGCCGAGCCTCTAATGTTGAAGAGACCTCTATTCATATTAACTATGATGACCTTATTGATACCGTACAAGTCGGCGATATCATTACCGTTGATAATGGGCTGATTAACCTAAAAGTATTAGATAAAGAAAAGCAGAATATGCAGGTAGAAGTTATCGATGGTGGCACACTGAAGAGTAAGCGCCACGTCAACTTGCCGGGTATACGCGTAAACTTACCCGCAATCACAAAAAAGGATCGCAAAGACATTTTGTTTGCTATCGAACAAGAAGTCGATTTTATCGCCTTGTCCTTTGTGCGAGAAGCCAGTGACATCCGAGAGCTTAAAGAATTGTTGGGCGAAAAAGCTGGAAAAATCAAAGTCATTGCTAAGATTGAAGACCAGGAAGGCGTCAAAAATATCGATGAAATCATTCAAGAGTCTGATGGAATAATGGTCGCCCGAGGTGATTTGGGCGTAGAGATTAAAGCGGAAGAGCTCCCCAATGTACAACGCACTATTATTCATAAATGTCACAAATATGGCCGCCGAGTCATTGTTGCAACTCACCTTTTAGAGTCGATGATTGAAAACCCTATGCCAACGCGTGCCGAAGTGACCGACGTGGCCAATGCTATCTATGAAGGCACCGACGCCATCATGCTCTCTGGCGAGACGACCGTTGGTAAATACCCACTGAAATGCATTAACTATCTTGATCGCATTGCCTGTACCTCAGAACAAGGCGAGAGCTTAAAATTTGAACAAGATTTAATTCGTGACAACGATAAGCAGCAGCTCGCGGTCTCTGCCGTATCGCTCGCCGAATCTCTAGGTGCCAAGGGCATCGTTGTCATTACTCGCCGAGGTTTAACCGCGCATCACATCACCAATTGCCGGCCACAAACTACACCGATCTATGCCTTCACCAATGAAGCGCGAACACGCCGCCAGCTATCTTTAAATAGAGCAGTGACATCCAGCCGCATAGAATTTAGCTCTGACCCAGAAAAAACCCTACAACATGCGATGGAAGTGCTACAGGAAAAATATGGATTAATGACAGGGGATAAAGTGGTGGTGGTATCAGACGTGATTGCTGGCGCAGGTGTCGACGCCGTGCAAATTCGCACACTGTGCTAGTATCAATGAACAGCGACTAAGGGTAGAACTAAATCGTCTATCAATATTTTACAGACAAGGAACTATTGATGGGTACTCCCTTCTAAGCGGCTGTAACTTATATAGCAGGCCAGCCTGCATCACAACTCTTATCTGGAGATAAGCATGAAAAAGAACACTAAAAACGCACTAACTGGTGCATCACTTGCTCTTGCCGCAGCTAGCCTAGCAGGCTGCTCACTATTTGGTGGTGGCGAAGTCGCTGAAACCGCAGAATCTAGCTCCAATACCACTGACCTAGTCCATTGTTATGACGTTAATATCTGTAAGGGTCATAACGACTGCAAAACAGCTGACAACGCTTGTGCGGGTCACGCTTCCTGTAATGGTACTGGCTTCGTGGCTATGCCTGCTAAATCTTGCGCTGACGTAGGCGGCAAGCAAAAAGACAGCTGGAAAGGCACCATCAACAAGGCTAACTTGGTACACTGCTACAACGTAAACGTTTGTAAGGGTCACAACGACTGTAAGACAGCCGACAATGCTTGTGCGGGTCACGCTACTTGTAAGGGCACTGGCTTCGTCGCAACTCCGGCAAAATCGTGCGCTGACATCGGCGGTAAAGTAGGTAAGTAATACCTACTCACAGGGGAGGCCTGCCTCCCCTGTACTTAGTTTTAACCTTGAGAATACAATGACTAGACCCTTTCTTGGCTTTGGCCTTGGCCTACGCACGGTACATTTCCAACACGTATTAGATCATCTACCTAAAGTTGATTGGTTTGAAGTCATCTCTGAAAATTTCATGGTGGCAGGCGGTAAACCCAAACACTATTTACACGCCATACGTGAACACTACCCTATTGTTATGCACGGGGTCTCTATGTCAATCGGCAGCACCGATCCACTTGACATGGACTATTTAAAAAAACTAAAGACACTCACGGCAGAAGTACAGCCCGAGTGGATTTCAGATCATATTTGCTGGACGTCTATCCACGGCCAGAATAGCCACGACCTATTACCCTTGCCCTACACCGAGGAAACCATCGTCCACGTTGCTGAGCGCGTAAAGCAAGTGCAAGATTTTTTAGGTCGTCAAATGTTGTTAGAGAATGTCTCTAGCTACCTTAGTTATACCGATTCGGGAGAAATGACGGAGTGGGAATTTTTTGCTGAAGTCTGTGAGCGTGCCGACTGCTTACAACTGTTCGACGTCAACAATGTTTACGTCAGCTCGCGTAATCACAACTTTGACCCTCTACACTACCTACAACACATGAACCCAGAGCGCGTTTGCCAGTTTCACCTTGCCGGCCACACCGACTATGGAGACTATGTGATCGACACCCATGACCACGATGTACCTGACCCAGTGTGGGAGCTATACAGTGAAGCCCTAAAGTTATTTGGCCCTGTTAGTACCATGATCGAGCGCGACGACCATATCCCTGAATTTGACGCACTATTGGATGAGCTCAATATCGCTCGCCAGCGCTATGCGGATACTTTCCCTGAACAGAAACCCATGATAACTCGCGCATGAGTCAGTCACTACGCGCACTACAGCAAGAGTTCATGTCTTATATTGTCAAAGGCGAACAAAATATTGCCCAACGAGTTGTGCAGCAGGGCAATATCGACACCGACACGCGCTTGAATATTTATGCCAATGCCTATCGTATGCGCTTCAAGGAAACGATAGAAACAGACCACCCTGTTTTGGGCACCTACCTTGGCGATGATTTATTTGATCAGATGGTGACAGGTTATATCAATGCCCACCCATCGCAGCATCGCTCATTGCGGTATTTTTGCGACCAACTACCTAACTACTTGAAGGTCACGCCTCCTTTTCGTGACCACCTCATCATTGCAGATATAGCCCGTTTCGAGCGAGCCCTAATGACGGCCTTTGACGCGGGTGAAGCGGAACGTGTGAGTATAGCCGACTTGCAGGCTCTACCGCCTGAGCAATGGCCAACGATGCAGTTGCGCTTTCACCCCAGCGTGCAAATTTTCAAAACACATTGGAATAGCGTTGAAAGCTGGCAAGCCATAAAGCAAGAACAAGACCCGCAGCCTGCACAACAGCAACATAATAGTCATTGGGTTTTATGGCGCAATGGTGAGCGCCTGACTGAGTTCACCTCATTGCCCGACCACGAATTACAGATGATCGAAAGCGCCTTACACGGAGAAAATTTTGCTGCTTTGTGTGAGCAACTCTTAGAACACTTCGACGCTGAAGCGATTGGACTAGAAGCTGTGAAAGCGCTTAATAACTGGATAAATTTAGGCCTGTTAAGCCAACTTAAATAACTCTGTTAAACTAAGAGAGTGAATATTGACCTACAACTGCCCTCGCCTATACAAGTATTAAACACTCCCGAATGGGCGGGCTCGCAACACATCCACATTAAGCGTGATGACCTTATACACCCCATTGTATCGGGTAATAAAGCACGTAAGTTAGAGCGCCTAATTCAAGACATACGCAACAACAAGCCTAAACACCTATTGACCATGGGGGGCAATCGCTCTAATTTTTTGCATGCATTAGCCTATCTATGTCATCAAGAAGATATACCTCTAAGCGCGTTTATTCGCGGCCACAAACCCGAAAATTTCACGCGAACGTTACAAGATTTAAGTGCGTGGAATACAGAGTTACACTTTGTAGATAAAATAAAATTTCAAAAACTGCGCGGCGACAAGGCCTATGCGGATAGGCTGGCAGAAGCACATTCCGCCCAGTGGCTACCCGAGGGCGGCAGCGATACTCAGGCACTGCAAGGCATCATACAAGGCGTTGCTGAGTTAGAAAAAGAACCGGATACTATTTTTGTTCCCATTGGCACTGGTTGTACCGCATTGGGGTTAGCCTTGGGCATTCAACAGCGCGGTTGGAATAGCAAAGTGATTGGTATCGTTGTATTAAAAGGCGCGGATGGCGAAAACGGCATCCTGCAAGATATGCAAAAACTCGCCGCCCATGCGGATAAGCCGTGGCCGAACAATTTATATCTAGAGCATAGCTACTGCGGCAAAGGCTTTGGCAAGCAAAGTGCTGAGCTTAAACAACAGCAAGTCTATTTTGAAAAGCTATGGGGTATTGCCTTAGATCCTGTATACAC
Source organism: uncultured Gammaproteobacteria bacterium (assembly GCA_964495705.1). Classification (GTDB taxonomy): domain Bacteria; phylum Pseudomonadota; class Gammaproteobacteria; order HTCC5015; family HTCC5015; genus CAZBWS01. Next base: position 8,061 of record CAZBWS010000067.1, on the reverse strand, counting down.
AATTAAAATGTGTAATGCCTTTAGACACTATAATGAAATAAACCATCCGCATTTAGGCCGCCATGTATTGCTGTGGCATACCGGTGGTTTACAGGGTAATTCATAATGCTGCATATCGCCCTGCACTTTATCGTTCCCGCCATCTTCACGATATTGTTCTTTCCCAAGCACTGGAAAAAAGCTTACCCCATCATGGTCGCTACGATGCTTGTCGATGTAGATCATCTATTAGCCACGCCGATCTACGACCCTATGCGCTGTAGCATTAACTTTCACCCCTTACATAGTTTCTGGGCTATCGGTGTCTATGTATTGCTGTGCCTACCTAAAACCACACGCTATATCGGGCTAGGCCTCTTGATTCATATGGCCCTAGACGCCATAGACTGCCAGGTCAACGTAGGGCGTTGGTTTAGCTAGGCTAATGCCGTCACCGACACCCGAGTGCCATTTAATACCGCATTGCCCGTTAAAGCATCCACCTGTTGCTCGTCGGTTAAGTCATTCATGATTGCAATGGCCTTTACTCGCCCCCATGCCCTTTGGCGCATTGATAAGATCCACCGCTGAAGAGGTAAACATCATTCCCCCCTGCACATCCATATTGCCGCTGAGTATATTGATCACATTCTGCAAGCAATTACACAGCCCACCAAAGTCTTGGGCCGAGGTGCCTAGGCGACCATAACAAACCGCATGGGGCTGGCTGTGCAGGTCATTCGCAAAACCACGGATAGTCTCTGCAGCGATGCCGGTAATCGCCATTAATAGCTTTAAGGCGGTTGCGAATATCTGGCGCGGTCATAATACTGCCAAAGTTATGTACATTAGGGTTGCCTAAGTACAGTGACAGCGCATCCTTACCATACCCCTGTTGCACCCCATGTATCAAATCAGCTGCCTTGGGTTTTAATTTTAATACCGCCACTCGCTTCAGGGAAAGGCGGATGCGGATAGCCTATCGCTCGCCCTTTTTCTTCGCCACGTTATTGCGTAGGTATACAGGCAGCGCCTGCTCAGCACTGACTAATTCACCGCGCTCTTGCATACCTTTAGCAATAGACAATAAATACCGCGCCTCAGGTTTAATGCCCTGGTCAATTTTAAACTGCGTAGCAGAGAGCAAGCTTTCCAGCTTATCCCCATAGGCGCCCCAGCCCGTACCCACCAGCAAGCCATCATTCCAAGTTAAGGTCTCTAGTGCCTCTGGCTTACACACCCGCTCCGCTAATACCTCTGCAGCCCGTCCTACACTGTCGAACTCATAGGCCGAGGCATAGACTTCCTTCATACGCGCATCATTGATGGTGCATATACGGCTCTGTCCAGTTGCCTCATAAGCCCCCTGTGCGAGCATGGCTAGTGTCGATATCGCTGCTACAGGCAAGTCCGCAGCAAAGGCGATACCTTGAGCAATACCTGTAGCAACACGTACACCAGTGAAGCTGCCAGGACCGCGAGCAAATGCAATTGCATCTAGAGCTTGAGGCTTCAGCCCTGCTTCGGCCATTAATTGATCAATCAAGGGAAGAATAATATCGGTGTTTTTTTGACCGCTATCATCAAATCGCGCAACAACTTCATCACCTATTTGTAAGGCAATTGAACACACTTCAGTCGAGGTATCTAGGGCGAGTATTTTCATCAGTTTTATTCCGCTTTCTCAGGCGGTGATTGCACCGCAAAAAATGCCTGCAAATCACTCAGCTTTCGGGTGCGCTTCATTGGCGGTAGGCTATTGGTAAAACGCTTACCGTAGAACTTAGTTTTCAGGCGCACATCGCAAATAACGACAATACCGCGATCTTCCACGTCGCGAATCAAACGACCTACACCCTGCTTTAGGGCAATCACGGCATTGGGCAGTGAGTGATCCATAAAAGGGTTGCCGCCATTAGCTTTCAAGGCCTCCATACGCGCTTCTAGTACTGGATCATTGGGGGCCGCAAAGGGCAGCTTATCGATAATCACACAGGACAGCGCTTCGCCCTTGATATCCACACCTTCCCAGAAACTACTGGTGCCAAGTAATACTCCATTACCTGAGACACGAAAGTCATCCAGTAGCTGACTGCGCGGCGATTCCCCTTGTACAAACAAAGGAAAATCGGTTTCTTTTGCTAGACGTTCAGCGGCATAGCGCAACGCTCGATGGCTGGTAAACAACATGAAAGCGCGGCCACGAGAGGCAGCCAAAATTGGCTTAGCCGCATCTACCACAGCATCACCAAAGCCTTGCATATGTGGCTCGGGCAAGTTTTCTGGTAAACAAATAATACTGTTTTTAGGGTAGTCAAAGGGGCTTTCTAACTGAATTGTCTTTGGCTCCCACAAGCCTAGTGCCTGAGTAAAGTGTTGGAAGCTTTCACCCACTGCCAAGGTCGCCGAAGTAAATATCCAAGCCGCTTCATAGCGCGCCATATGGCCGCGAAAGGTTTTAGCCACACTCAACGGTGTTTGGTTCAGAATAAAGCCGAGACGATTAGTCTCCAGCCAATAGACATATTCATCATCTAAGGCCTCAAAGCTTTTTAACTGATCGCCATATTCCACTACACGGGTCAGGCAGTTCTCTACCCCTGGCCCCTCTTCCTGCCAATTGGCTAGCTCATCGTGCAAGGCGTCCATCACGGCACGTAACCCCTGAAAAGCGGCCATCACCGAAGCATTTTCTAGTAGTGGATTCCACGCTTGGCGCTGTTCCTGGGGGCCAAGTTCTAAACGAAAGTCCCGTGTTTGCTTTTCTAGCTCACTCGCTAAGCCGACTAGATTATCTGCTTGTGGCACTTCTAAAATGCGCACAGAGCGTATGTCTTTCACCAGTTCAATTAAATTGCGGCTGCTCAATGATTGACCAAAAAACAAACTGGCAATTTCAGGCAACTGGTGAGCTTCGTCAAAAATAAAGGCATTGGCACTGGGCAGCACTTCACCAAAGCCATCAGATTTAAGTGCAATATCTGCCATAAACAGATGATGATTCACCACAACCAAATCGGCCTCTTGGGCTTCACGGCGTGCCTGTACCACATGGCAATCTTTAAAGCGCGGGCACTCTTGTCCTAGGCAGTTGTCTGCACTGGAAGTGACCTTAGGCAAAATAATAGCGTTTTCTGGCAGTGCTTTTAACTCCGCCATATCGCCGCTGCGTGTGCTTTTAGCCCACTGTTTGACCTGTTCTAACTGCTTGGTTTGCGGGATGTCCCGAAAGTGCACGTCCGCCGTTTCCATGCGTTGCAAACACAAATAGTTCGAACGCCCTTTCAACAGAGCTCGCTTTAATGGTACGCCTAAGGTTTTTAATAACAGGGGTAAGTCGCGATGATAAAGCTGATCTTGTAGAGGGCGCGTGCCAGTCGAGACAATGACTTTTTCGCCACTCATTATTGCCGGAATAAGGTAGGCAAAGGTTTTGCCAATACCCGTGCCCGCCTCAGCCACAAGCACTTCATCTTTTTTCAGGGCGTGCTCTACCGCTGCGGCCATATCTTGTTGCGGACGACGCGGCGCGTAACCTGGAATAGAACTAGAAAGGGGGCCATTGGCCCCCAATAATTTTGCTGCTCCCATAGGGAAGAAACTCTCTTAATAACTACTTGTAAGCATTAGCGCGCTGCAGCGCTTCTTGCGCACCAGTAAAGTCGCCATTGGCTTGACGTGCTTGGTGAATCATCAACCAGTTGCGATATTCTAAAACGCTATTTTCACCGCCATTCAACTGATTTGATTTGGTGGCAATATTCTCTGCTGAAATGTAATTGTTCTGCTCTAGACGCAGCTGAGCCATACGGCTCCAAATCACTGAATCAGTTGGATCAATGCGGATAGCGCGCTCTAACTGAGCAACAGCGCCGTCTAGATCCCCGGTCAGGCGAGCCGCTTCTGAGCGCTCCCATATGGCTACGACGGCAGCATTACCAATGGAATGCTGAATTTTAGAGTTGTCTTCTACGCCACTTTCTTGTGAAAAGCTTGTATCAAAGCTGTCAGCAACTTCACCCTTTTTAGGTGCTGAACCACAGGCTTGCAATAGTGCCGCAGCACCCAATACAGCGATAAGCGTTACCGATTTGTTCATGTTCGTACTCTCCCATTTTCCTAAACTCAGTAGCATTAAGCGTTTATTGTCATGCTCAGCTACCAGTTAAACAATTTATCAAAAAAGCCTTTATCAGAGCATGCAGCCAACTTAGCAGGCTCTGTACCCTTTATAAAGGGCAATTGTACGGTATTTTGGCATTTAGATGCACTTAATTCGCCTTTTTCATTCACCCATTCCCATACAACATCTTGTGGTTGTGTGGCTTTATAGGAGCGAGATGGTAGATCTTCAAATAACCCTTGCCAGATAGGCAAAGCGCCAGAGCTACCGGTCAAAGGTGTCGGCTGATTATTGTCCTGCCCCAACCAAACTACCGCTAAATGCTCCCCCGTAAAGCCCGCAAACCAGGTATCGCGTCCATCATTGGTCGTACCTGTCTTGCCCGCCGCGGATAGATTGGGCAACGATACGGCCAAGTGTTTAGCCGTTCCCTGCACAGCCGTTTTTTGTAACAAGCTATTAATTAAATAAGTATCCGCAGGTGCTATACGCTGCTCTAACTCCAGAGAATAACGCTGTAAGCGTTGACCATCTGCTGTAACCACTTCTCGAACCGTGCGTAGAGGCGTATAAAACCCCTGACCCGCGAGCGTCTGATACATCTGAGCCACCTCATAAGGCGAGCTTTCTACAGCACCCAATAATAAGGAGGGGTAATCAGCCCACTGACCTGGCAAGCCCAAGTTGCGCAATGTGTCACTCACATTGGCAACACCCAGCTCCAAGCCTAGGCGAGCGGTAGATATATTGTATGAATTAATTAAAGCCTTATATAGCAAAGTATCGCCATACTCCTTGGCGGTATAATTCTGTGGCGACCAAACATTCATTTGCTCGTCTACATGATCAAAACGCGTATCATTCAAAATACTAGCAGGCGTATAGTTTTGCTGCAAAGCAGTCAGATAAACAGCGGGCTTAACCAGCGAGCCAATTTGACGCTTAATATCTAAAGCGCGATTGAAGCCACTTTTCTTTGGGTCTCGCGACCCCGCAACAGCCAACACTTCACCACTGCGGCTGTCACTGATAATAGCCGCAGCTTGTAGACTGTGTGCTGGCACATCTGCTCGTTGCTCTAGACGTTTAATATGCTTGTTGATAGATTGCTCTAAGCTATGTTGAGCACTAGGCACCAAAGTAGTAAATATCCGTAGGCCTTCGGTACGCAAGTCGGACTCTTGATAATCCCGCTGCAACTGGCGCTGAACTAATTGGGTGAAGGCCAAATAACGACTACGATAACTTTGCGGCTTAGTAACCACTCCCAAGGGCTGACGTTTGGCCTGCAGTGCAGCCTGGGCATTAATAACTCCAAATTTCAGCAATTGGTCAAGGACTAAATCACGGCGTTTTTTTGCTCTTACGGGGTGCCGACGGGGATTGTAGAACGTCGCTCCTTTGACCATCGCTACCAACAAGGCCTGCTGCTCGATGCTAGTGTCCACCAAGGGCTTATCAAAATAATAGCGCGCAGCAAGGCCAAAGCCATGAATGGCTCGGTCTCCATCTTGACCTAAAAAAACTTCATTGAGATAAGCTTCCAGAATATCATTTTTCTCATAGTGCAGCTCTAGTAACACTGACATTAAAGCCTCTTTCAACTTGCGCGAAAGACTGCGTTCATGGGTTAGAAAGTAATTTTTAACTAACTGCTGGGTCAGCGTACTACCGCCCTGTACAGCTCGACCCGCTTGCAGGTTCACCCGTAGTGCGCGGGCAATCGCCAAGGGGCGCACTCCCTGATGCTGATAGAATTTTTGATCCTCTATCAACAGCAATGCTTGTATTAAGGTTTCTGGCATATCCGCATAGGCAACTAAGTCTCTGTCTTCTTGGTGCTGAGGGTAAATGGCCGCAACCTGTGCAGGGTCTACGCGCATCACCGCCAACTCCTGACCTTGACTGGCAATAGATCGTATTACACCCGTATCGACATTGACCTCATAGGTCGCCCCAGCAACAAAGCCATCCCAATACTGGAAATCTCGTGTGCTAATGCGGATATGCTGCCCTGTGTGTTGATAGGTTCCCGGCTGTTGTGCCCGTGAAGTGCGGCGATAGCCAGCGACTTCTAGCTCTTTATATAATGCGGAAAAACTGAGCGACTTACCCTGATACAACTCTAATGGCTGGGCATAAACACGTGCAGGCAGGGACCAGCGTTTACCTTCGAACTGCTGACGAATCGAATGATCTAGATAAGCGACACATAATAGGCCTGCCACCAAACTAACAATAACGACAAAGCCCAGAAAAGGCAGCAAGCGCTTAAACAACGAGCGTTTTTGGTTTTTTTTTGTATTTACTTTCGAACGAGACGCCTTCGATGGACCGGCTTTTTTCTTGGCCTTTTTACTCACAGCCTTCTTGCGAACGGC
>CAZBWS010000067.1:0-1478 GCA_964495705.1 uncultured Gammaproteobacteria bacterium | reverse complement strand
TCGATGGACCGGCTTTTTTCTTGGCCTTTTTACTCACAGCCTTCTTGCGAACGGCTTTCTTGCTGGTAACTTTTTTAGCGATTTTCTTTTTAGACGCTTTTTTCTTGACGGCCTTCTTAGCAGGCGTTTTTTTGGAAGGCGGTGACATGAGAAAAATTCAAGGGCTATAAAATCAGTATTATAGCCCCTGGATTACACAGTTGGAGATTATATTAAGCGGCAGGTTTAGCTTTAGAGTAATAGCCAAACACTTTTTGCAGCAACTCAGTGGTGCGCTGAACAGGATTAGCTCGAATCAGCTTTTCCTCGTCGGCAATTTTACTAAACAGTGCATCAGTAGAACGCTGGGTGATATAGCCATCTAAGTCTACCGCCGCAGGGGCAGACACACCTAAGAACTGGCCATATTTCTGAACCTTATCACCCATTTTTTTATAATGGTTGGTTACCCCAACCTTAGCCGTAGCATCAGTCACAATAGGTTTGAATTTAGACTCTAACACGGAGCCACTGGTGCGCTTAAAGTAGTCTGTTGCAGCACTTTCACCACCGGTCAATATCCCTACCACATCTTGCATACTCATTTGTGCAATCGCACCTTTGAACACATCAGCGGCAACAGGCACAGCTTTTTCTGCCGCTTGATTCATGCTCAACTCAAATTCATCAACGTATTTATTCAAACCCAGCTTGCGCGCTGTATCTGCTGTGCTTTGCACTTGTTCTGGCAATGGAATTTTAAAGGCAGTGGCACTAAAGCCCCCTTCTCTCCCTAAACTCGCAATTGCCGTACTTACACCTTTGCCCAGCGCCTGTTTTATCGCTGAAGATGAATCCGCCTGTGACGGTGCAAGGTTTTGCTGTGCAGCCTGCCCAGCAATATCTCCAGCCATTTTCACAAAAGGCTCTAAGGACTTACAGCCAGTAAGAAATAGTGTGCTAGCTAGCAAGAGGGTAATTATTATTTTCATGTTAATTCCTAGTTATTCAATTGCGTTATTTTGCCGTAAAACTCATTAATATGCCTGCCCATCAGGTAAACAAATGTGAAATCTAAACATAGTCTATTCTCTAGATTAAACACCCGCGAAGTACAAAATAACCTTAACGACAGCAATTAAGCCTAAAACCAAGCCAACTGTCATCAATATGCCCATAACAATAAAGGGCTTCAAGTTATCGTGTTTGGTATCCCGTATACGAGCTTCTTCACTCTGCACACCAAGAAAAGACATAGCGGTAGACTTAAACACTTGCCACCACCCTAATTCCTCATTATCTGACACAATTACAACTCCCGTTTTCGATTGGCATATAGTGCACCCTATACCGTGAAATATAAAAGATTTTTTAATTCGACTTATATAACGAAGCTGCTAAAATTCACGCCCAATGATGTCCCCTTAGCTCAGCTGGATAGAGCGTCCCCCTCCTAAGGGGAAGGCCAGAGGTTCGAATCCTCTAGGGGACGCCATTAT
>CAZBWS010000066.1:0-13925 GCA_964495705.1 uncultured Gammaproteobacteria bacterium | reverse complement strand
TTTGTTTGCTTGAATTGTCGCTTTGCATAGTCTTCTAGCTTATTTAAAAACAATGCTCTTTCAGCATTGCTCTCCATTGTACTCCTCAAAACATAGCTCATGTGTGGCTCTCTATCCAAGAAAAATTCTCCAGACACTTTACCTGCCTGAGTGGATGCCGCCAACCAACTGACCGTGTCTCCACCTTGTCGAGGGTTACGCAGGATGTTTTTTGTTAGCTTATAGAACTCGGGTAATGCATTAATAACACTGGGTGTTTCAGCCCAACCAGGGTGCATGGCATTGACAATAATGCCGTCGTCTTGCCACTTTTTGGCCCACTCCTCAGTGCATATCATCAGCCCGCGTTTTGCTTTTGCATAGGCTACGCTGCCAGAGTACTGTCCAGTCTGACTTTCTAAGTCATTTGGGTTTATGCGTTGTGTATACATTCCTCCAGAACTGACGTTGATAACACGCCCTTGCGACTGCCTTAACAAAGGATAAAGCGCTTCAGTGAGTATATAGGGTGCCAGTAACAAAAGTGCAAAGCTTTGCTCTAAGCCTTCGTTAGTTTCTTGTCTAGGGTTGAATAAGTTGCCGGCATTATTCACTAATACATCAACGCCTTTATTTTCTTCAAGCAGTTCTTTAGCTAGTTTTCGGACATCCGTTACCAAACTCATGTCTGCAATTTTAATATCAATATTAATATTCCCCGTAGTTTCAATAATTTGATTTTTTACCAACTCGGCTTTACCTGGATTTCGAGCTACAAGGGTTAGCTTGGCCTTACGATGTGCTAAATCGTAAGCTGCGGATAAGCCAATACCTGATGTAGAACCCGTTATCACAATATGCTTACCCGTAATGTCTGCAGAGTCGGGGTGCCAGCTTTTTTTTGCCTTGGAATAACCCCATTTGGTGAAGGTATAGACGCTCGATAAAAGCAGTTTGTCGACAATTTTTGTTTTAGTTTTTAGTGTTGGAGCAGGAAAATTGTCGTTGAGCGCATTAGCCAGTCCCACAATGGTTTTCTTGGCCGAGGCGACAACCCTTGATTGCATCACAGGTGCTAATTTAGATAAGGCACCTTTAAATATAATATCGGCCTTCCAATTAACCGTCACAAGGTCACCATCTTGCACGAGTGTGACAGTATCTATGGCAACATAGCCATTACCTTGACCGGTAAGAACAAGGCGATTCGGGGCTTCATATTCACTGATAGAGTACTTCATCAATGTACTGCTGAAGCCAAATTTCAAGAGAATATCAAAGTTCGAACCCAGGCCTGTTTTTCCGGCAGAGGTCTTTGTAGAGTTAATGACCGTATGATCCCATTGCTCTATGGTAGAGAAGTCAGCGATATAGTCGAAAATAGAGTGAATGTCTCTTATTGATGTAAAGGTTTCGTTTAGTTCAATCGTATAACTCATTTTCTACCCAGGTCGGTTGCTGGAATGCGGATGTTTTTTAATAGTTCTTTCTTCATTTTTTTATGGAAAGGTCTATCGCCAAACCATATCTTAAAATAGGCTTTTGCAAGCAAAGCGTTATCGCTAGAAGACAGTATTTTACCATTTTTTTGTAAATTCAATCCCTTTTTAAAGGTGTAACTAATGCGGTACTCATCGCCTTTTTCTACCGCTTGGTAGTGGCTGTTGAAGTAGTCTAAATCTGTTTTTATTTGCTGGTATATTGCTCTAGAATTATTGCGAGAAACTAACTCGTCTGACGAAGCAATAAACTCTTCTGCTGTGAAAGGACGGTTATAAGTAATCGCTAACATGAATTCTGAATAGTCTAAGACCTCACAATCAGGTAAATAGAGCTCCGCATCGCCAACATCGAGTACAAATAGGATATTAACTTCCGATGAATTACATAATTTCAACTCGCCAGTATCGAGGCTTTGAGCATCACTATTAGCATATGCGGATAGGCTGAAAAAAAAGCCTAATAAAATACTGAAAAATAAGCGTTTGATCATAACTTAGACCGGACTTTTTTAATCCAATAGCCTACGTAAGGAAGGTGTTGGTAAATTGCTTCAACACTATCCCAGTAATCTTGGTGAACAACCACTTTGCCGTTGGCATCAAACTTTAAATGACTCATGCCGATAGACTGGCTTTGAATGTCTTTGCCGGCAGCGGTGAATTCTATGTCCATGGTCCACCTAAGATATAAATTTTCTCCAGAGATGGCGTGGTCGGTCAGCGTGAAGGTATAGCGATCTAAATTTTTGGCAGTGTGCTTTAAGTAAGCTAGCATTTCTTTGCGGTCATTGATCGTGTTCAGCGTGTCATTGAAATACAGCTTATCCGCATATACGAGATTGACTTTATCCGCTAAGCCTACGGCATCAAGGTCGCTGAACAAAGCTACAAAGTTGCTAATAGCATCCTTGGGGATATTTTGATGATGAGCCTGTGATGTAATCGCTTTGTATTCGTTGACATAGCTTGGCTGGTCATTACTCACGCAAGCAGATAATAATAGTGCGCTTAAAATGATGATTGCCTTGGTCATGATGGTCTCCAATTATGATCCCTTAAATTACACCGGGCACTGTGAAAGTAGGGTGAATAAAAGACTCATTGGTATTCACATAGTCTTCACGGTTTCTGGTTAACATGTTAGTAACAGAGGATAAGTTATGAAGTCTATAAGACACTGGTTCGACACTTCGGCAGATCAAGCTGAATTTTTCGCTGACGGTAAAACAAAAGTCGATTGGTTGAGAGTGATTCCTTTTATAGGTATCCACCTAGGGTGCTTGCTTGCTTTTTCTGTCGGTGTTTCTCCTCTAGCTATATTTATATGTGTATTCCTGTATTTGCTGAGAATGTTTGCTATAACTGGCTTTTATCATCGCTACTTTTCACACAAATCTTTTAAAACATCCCGCGTACTACAATTTATATTTGCAGTGATTGGCGCTGCTTCTACACAACGAGGCCCGTTGTGGTGGGCTGCTCATCACCGTACACATCATCGTCATTCAGATCAGAAAAAAGACCCACATACACCTAATAAAGGTTTTTTATGGAGCCATATGGGCTGGTTTTTAAGCCGTGAAAACTATGTTGCAGATTATAAAAGGGTAACTGATCTACAAAAATACAAAGAGTTAGTTTGGCTAGATCGTTATGACACCGCAGTGCCTTTTTTTCTGGCACTGGGTTTGTTAATTCTCGGTAATCGTTTGAACGCCTACTACCCCAGTCTAGGCACGAGTGGGTGGCAGCTAGTTGTGTGGGGTTATTTCATCTCAACCGTCGTACTCATTCATGCAACACTGTGTATTAACTCCTTGGCGCACAAGGTGGGCAAGCGAAGATATGCAACTCAGGATCAAAGTAGAAACAATGGATTCCTTGCCTTAGTGACTTTGGGCGAAGGTTGGCATAACAATCATCATTATTTTCCAGCCTCTGCTCGCCAAGGTTTTTACTGGTGGGAAGTCGACATTACATTTTACATTTTAAAAATATTTTCTTGGCTTGGCTTAATCTGGGATGTACGAACAGTGCCTATAGAAAAGCGCGATAATTATGCCGGTGCTCCCTACTACGAAGATAGCTTTGCAAATAAGGAGATTAAGCAATGAAAATTGCAGTTATAGGCGGAGGTATTTCAGGTGTTGTGAGCGCACATTATTTATCTCTAGATGGTCATGAAGTGCATTTATACGAAGCGAATAACTACATAGGTGGACATACCGATACTCATCAGGTCAACGCACAAGGTCAAAACTGGTCGGTAGATACAGGCTTTATCGTTTTTAATGAAGATAACTACCCTAACTTCTCCCGTTTTTTGGAAGAACTCAAAGTACCTAGTCAACTATCCGATATGAGCTTTGGTGTGCATAACACCGGTTCTGGACTGGAATATAATGCAACATCAATAGATACGCTCTTTTGCCAACGTCGAAATTTATTGAACCCCTCCTTCTATCGTATGCTATGGGATCTAGTACGCTTTTATAAGCAAAGCCCTAAGTTGCTTGATAGTCAGTCTGAGCAGCTTAGCGAACAGACCTTGGGCGATTATCTTCGCGTTCATAAATACAGTCGTAGCTTTATTCAAGATCATATTTTACCAATGGCATGCGCCTTATGGTCTGGGCCTAGCATTTCTATCGAGGATTTCCCGGTACATTATTTTGTTAGCTTTATGCAAAACCATAAAATGTTAAGTTTGTCTGGCCGTCCTGAATGGAGAGTCGTTAAGGGAGGCTCTCGTTCCTATATTGATGCGATGTTGAATCAGTTTGATGGGGTAGTGAATACATCGACACCTGTGCGTGAAATAAAGCGTTATGCTACTGGTGTTAAGGTACGTGCAGACGGTGAATGGAATGATTTTGATAAAGTCATTATTGCAACTCACTCAAATCAAGCCTTGTCGATGTTATTGGACCCGAGTGAGAGCGAGTTAAAGGTTTTGAGCGGTATAAAGTACCAGCGCAATGAAATGCAGTTACATTCAGATATCTCGGTTATGCCGAAAAATAAAAAGGCATGGGCAAGTTGGAGCGTTAAGGTAGGGACAGAATTAGAGTCGGCGTGTACAGTCAGTTACTACATGAACTTGCTACAAAACATTGATGCTCCAGTGGACTTTTTTACTTCATTAAACTGTAGTCATTTAATTGACCCTGATAAAGTGTATGTGAGTCGCAGCTATGAACACCCTATATATAATGCAGATACCCTGCAATCCCAGCACCGCCGCTCAGAAATATCAGGTCACAAGAATACCTATTACTGTGGTGCTTATTGGGGCTGGGGCTTTCATGAAGATGGCGCACGTACAGCGATGGACTGCGTAAAACAGATTCAGGCCGAGCATGGCATTGTTCAGGGTAGTTCGCGTGCTGACTGAATACGGTAAAAACGCCTTAATGCCCGGTATTTATCGAGGCTGGGTGAGGCATCGAAGATCTAAACCTACATCTCATGAATTTAGATATCCTTTGGCCATGGTCATGTTTGATCTAGATTTCATGGACGATACATTTGCTAAAAGTAAATTGTGGTCGCGAGAGACTTTCAACTGTATTTCATTTAGGCGGAAAGATTATATACAGTCAGATAATGGTATTGAACAAAGTATAAAGTCTGCGGTTAAAGGCGTTATACAGCACCAAACAGGTCAAGACTTCGATGGTCGTATACTGTTGCTGACTCACCCGCGCTATCTGGGTTTTGTAATGAATCCTGTGAGCTTTTATTTCTGTTATGTCGGTGATGACTTAGCCCATATTGTTGCTGAAATTAACAACACCCCCTGGGATGAACGATTCACCTATGTTTTAAGTGTTGATAATAAAGTCGATAGTGACAGTACTCAGGTGCTTAGTTTTGATTTTGATAAAAACTTTCATGTTTCCCCCTTTATGCCCATGGATATGCAATATCGCTGGCGCTTTAGCTTGCAACACAACAAAATCAATATTCATATGCTTTTGATGCAACAGGGTGAAAAAGTATTTGATGCGACTATGCAAGGTAGTCATCAGCCATTCACGGCGAAATCTATGGGATCTTTACCCTTTGCTTATCCGTTACAAACTGTCTTAGTGGCATGGCGAATTTATTGGCATGCACTACTGTTATACGTGAAAGGTATTCGCTTTCACACCCATCCAAAAAACGTAAAAAATAACTGATAGGAGTATGGCTATGAATTCATCAAGCACACCAATGCAAACGGATAAAAAAGTTAAAAAATCATTTTTTGCAGACTTCTATAAAAATTTATTGCTCAAGCGGCTGGATGATATTGTCGATGGCCAGATTCAAATCAATACCCCTACCGAACAAATTATATTAGGGCATGATATAGATGCCCAGCGTATTGCTGAACCCTTGTTTGTACGTATCGAAATACTTGACGAAGAATTTTTTACGGCTGTTGTATTAGGTGGAAGCGTTGGCGCTGCAGAGTCCTACATGCAGGGCGCTTGGACGTGTAATGATTTAACGACCCTAGTAAGGATATTAGTAAGAAACTCTGCTTTGCTGGATGAAATGGAAGGGGGATTAGCTAGCTTAGCTTCTGTTGTTATGAAATCTGCCCATAGCCTGCGAAAAAACACGCGTAGCGGTAGCCGTAAAAATATTGCTGAACACTATGATCTAGGCAATGATTTATTTGAGCTTTTCTTAGATAAAGATTGGATGATGTATTCCAGTGCCCTATACCAGAGTGCTGATGACAGCTTAGAGCAAGCTCAGTCGCAAAAATTACATAGTCTATGTGAAAAACTACACCTACAGCCTACCGATCATTTACTTGAAATAGGTACCGGCTGGGGTGGCTGTGCGGTCTATGCTGCTTCTAACTTTGGTTGCCGAGTTACTACTACGACTATTTCTAAAGAGCAATATCAATTAGCTATAGATCGTGTCAAAAAAGCCGGCCTTGAAGATAAGGTTACAGTCCTTTTAGAAGACTACCGAGACTTGCAAGGCAGCTATGAAAAATTAGTTTCTATTGAAATGGTTGAAGCGGTGGGGCATCAATTTGTGGATGAATATTTTGCCTGTTGTTCTAAGTTGCTTAAAGAAGATGGGATAGCGGTTATTCAAGCCATCACTATTGAAGACCACCGCTATGAGCAAGCAGTCAAGTCAGTAGATTTTATTAAGCGCTATATCTTTCCAGGCAGCTTTATTCCCTGTGTTTCTTTATTAGCGAGTGCTGCGGGCAAGTCACAGCTTCGTCTAAATACATTACAAGATATCGGATATAGTTATGCACTCACTTTGCGCGAATGGCGTAAACGCTTTATGCAGGATTTAGATATCGTAAAAGCACAGGGCTATAGCGAAGAGTTTATTCGCATGTGGGAATTTTATCTGTGTTATTGCGAAGGCGGCTTTTTAGAGAGAAGTATCAGCAATGTTCACATGCAGTTTGTTAAGCCCAGCAACCGCTGTGCTAGCGAATTGTAGTGTTTAATGTAGCTAACTTCTTGTTGTTTCAAACACTGTGGCTCAGCAGTGTTTTTGGCGCTGCTCATGGCTATACCTGGGCAGGTCCTGCCTGCCTAGGCGTATTCATGGTTTGCCATGTTAGCTGGCTAAAGCATGGCGCCTATGCGGATATGCTGTTAATGGCCATCTGTTTGTTCTTGGGGCTATTGTTTGATACAGCGAGTGCTTATCTGGGCTTTGTTGAGTTTTCTTTGTATGATTTTAAGCCTATTACACCACTATGGTTACTGTGCTTATGGGGTGGTTTTTCCTTAACCATAAACCACTCGATTAGTTGGGTGAAAAACCGTTTACTATTAGCCAGTTGCGCAGGTGCTATATTTGGGCCACTTTCCTATTATGCGGGATGGCAGGCGGGCGCTATGTTGTGGCTGCAGCCGATAGCCGCTGCAGTGTTTATTAGTGTGAGTTGGGCTTTACTGATGCCAAGCCTGTGTATATTGGCAAAGCACTTTGAAAAAACGAACTGGATTCTTAAGCACAATGTATAGTTGCACAACATGCTGGTACTTATAAATGAGCGTCATGAGACCTAAGAAAACCAATATACAATCTAAGCTGATTAAAGTATTTGTTATACAAGTATTGCTAATAAGCTTAGTGACCGTAGCCGGTGTTTTTGCAGCACAGTTCTTGGTGCAAAATGTATTAATGCGTGCAGCACTGGAAGGCGAGGCCGATCACTTCTGGGAGCTGCGTGCTGAAAATGAAAAAGCCGCCCTACCTGACACATTGAACTTGTTGGCATACTTGGCCGCCGACCAAGATATGTCTGCAGTACCGAACAGCCTGCGGTCACTACAACCCGGTTTACAACGTGCAGCGTTAGCAGGTGCAATGCCCATCGTTTATGTAGAGGATCAGGGCAACGATCGCCTGTATTTGGTTTTCGATGAGGTCAATGTTGCCCGCCTCTCTTTTCTATTTGGTGTGTTACCTCTCGCCTGTGTGCTAGTGGTTTTATATTTGTTGGCATGGTTCGCCTACCGTCAATCACATAAGGCCGTTTCGCCCCTGGTTACACTGGCTAAGGCCGTGGAAAATGTTGACTTTAGTGAGCGAGACTGGATTGATATAGAGCTAGATGATTTGCGTGACAACCCTGGACTGGAAGTATTTACACTGGTTAATGCAATGGACAGTTTTGCAGATAAGTTGACCGACTATATTGAACGCGAAAGAAATTTTACCCGCGATGTAAGCCATGAGTTACGTACCCCTATTGCAGTGCTACGTGGTTCACTAGAACTCATCGAGCGAAAATATACCAGTGCGGGTAGTGACGAAAAATTGCAGCGTATGTACAGAACATTGGTCGATATGGAGGCGCTTATAGAAACACTGCTGCTACTTGCTCGCAACCAAGATGCAGATGTTCAAGAAAGCTCGTTAATCGTTAATGACTTGTTGGAGCAAGAGGTCGACATGATGCGCAATATTCATAAGGACAAGCCAATATCCATAGAAGTCGAGGAGGCCGGTATATTGGAGTTAGAGGGGCCTGAGCGTGTATTACGTATTTTAATTGGCAACCTATTACGCAACGCTTGTAATTACACACCCAAGGGCGTTATTACGGTGAGAGTGCGCAGCAATGGCATATCCATAGCTGATAGGGGTGTGGGAATTGATAAGCAAAAATTATCTGAGGTTTTCAAACCTTATTACCGTGGTGATCAAGAGCAAAAATCATCAGGTTATGGCTTAGGTTTAACGATTGTAAAACGCCTGTGTAATCGCTTTGCTTGGAAATTGACTATAGCCAGTAAGATGGGAGAGGGTACAGAAGTGTTTCTAATGCTACCCAAAGCTAAGTTAAGAGTGGGCTAACTAAACCTCGTCTGGCTTACATAGCTTATAGCCCAAACCCGACACCGTATGTATGAGTTGTGTATTAAAGGGCTTGTCGAGTATTTTTCTCAAGTTGTATAAATGACTGCGAAAGGCATCGCTGTTGGGAAGCTCATCACCCCATATCTCAGCCTCAAACTTTTCTCGACTGACAAGGTTGGGAGACTCACGCAGTAATATTTTTAAAATATGAATACCAATCGGCGACAATTTCACCTGTGTGCCCCCACGAAATACACGCATGGCCTTAGGGTCAAAAACTAAGTCTGCAATGGTTACTTTAGCGGTATGTAGCTCATTCTTATGTCGGCGTATCATGGAAATGAGACGTGCCTCCAGCTCTTTCATTTCAAAGGGCTTGATAAGATAGTCATCAGCGCCTTGATCAAAACCGGTGAGCTTATCATCGAGAGTGTCTCGGGCGGTTAACATAATGATAGGGATGTCTAAGCCCGCTTCTTGGCGCAGTTTGCGGCAGACCTCATAGCCATCAATACCTGGCAACATGATGTCTAAAACAATGGCATCGTAAATATTTTCTGTGGCTAAATGTAATGCAGATAAACCGTTTGCTGCGAAATCGACGATAAAACCCCCGCTCTCTAGAAAATCGCCTAAGTTGGCAGCAAGGTCTTGATGGTCTTCAACAATTAATACGGTGGGTGAGTTTTTCATTTTAGCAAGCGCTCGGTTAGGTGTTTTGGACTACTCAACGATAGCCCTATTTATACTTGTTTGTAACAGGTGGAATGTAAAGGCGCTGTGAAAGTAT
Organism: uncultured Gammaproteobacteria bacterium; assembly: GCA_964495705.1. Taxonomy (GTDB): domain Bacteria; phylum Pseudomonadota; class Gammaproteobacteria; order HTCC5015; family HTCC5015; genus CAZBWS01. The sequence goes on along the minus strand of CAZBWS010000066.1, from coordinate 4,310 downwards.
ACTTTATTCAGTATCATTCACAGATATTTCACCCTAATTAGGATAGATTTACTACATGATAAATGAGCAAAAAATCCAATCAGCAACAAACATTCCTGTGGGTATCAGCCAATGCCTGCTGGGAGAAAAGGTACGCTACGATGGAGGTCATAAACGCTCAGTATTTTGTACAGATGTATTGGCTGAGTTTTTCGAGTTCTCGCCTGTTTGCCCAGAGGCTGGAGCCGGCTTAGGTATTCCTCGTCCTGCTATTCGCTTGGTAAAAAATACTGATGGCTCACAGATCAGAGTAGTTGGCGTAAAGGATGTGAATTTTGATGTAACTGTCGAGCTAGAAAGCTACACTCAACAGGTCATGCCCAAATTAGACCATTTGTGCGGCTATGTACTGATGCAAAAATCGCCCAGCTGCGGTATGGAACGTGTGCCGCAATATCGTGAAAACGGGGCTTCATTAGATACTAAGGGCGTTGGCGTGTTTGCTCGCAAGCTTATGCAGCAATATCCATTACTCCCCGTTGAAGAGGCGGGGCGGTTGAATGATGCCATGTTGTGTGAAAACTTCATCTCTAGGGTCTATGCATACCATCGTTGGAAATCTATAGAGAACGATTTGAGCGCGAAAAAGTTGATTGATTTTTATTCCGATTATAAATATCTCGTTATGGCGCACGACAACGAGGCTTATCATGGAATTGGTAAATTACTGTCATTCTTACCTGAAGAAGAATTGCATAAAAGAGGAAAAAAATTTATACAGCTACTAATGCAGACGCTGAAAAAGCCCGCCACTCGCAATAAAAATACGAATGTACTAATGCATATACAAGGTTATTTTAAAAAGCACTTAGATTCGTCTCAGCGTCAAGAACTAGCAGGCGTGATCAAACAGTATCATGATGGGGATATACCTTTAGTCGCACCGATGATATTGCTCAAGCACCACTTAAAGCAGCACCCGAATGAGTACTTACAGCGCCAGAAATTTCTGACGCCTTATCCCGATAAATTACGTCTACGCAATGCAATTTAAGACGTGAAAAACTCACTCATTTGGTTTCGTAGTGACTTGCGAGTGCAAGATAATATAGCCCTTAGCCTGGCTACAGGCGCGGATTTTGAGCATTGCTATGCGGCTTTTATCATTAGTCATCAGCAGTGGGATTTACATGACATGGGGGCGGCGAAGCGTGATTTTGTTTTATCCCATGTACAACAGTTACAGCAACAGCTTAAAACATTAGGTATTCCTTTATTGGTTTTAAAAGTTGATCGCTATGCGGATGTGCCACAGCAGCTACTGGAGTTATGTCAGGGCTACAATATTACTAGTCTGTTTGCGAATTATGAATATCCCGTAAACGAAATTCAACGCGACCATGCGGTAGTTGATGCTTTTAAAGCCAATAATATACAAAGTCATTTCAGCCATGACTATATCGTGCATGCTCCAGGTAGTATCCGCACGCTGAATAAAGACTACTACAAAGTGTTTACTCCGTTTAAAAAAAACTGGTTACAGAATACTAACGATACCAGCTTACAAGAGTATCAAGCGAGTCCGCAATCCTGGCCCGTCTCGCTAAGCCCTGAAGATATTACCTATCAACATAGTCCTTTGTGCCCTCAAGTCGCTGAACTATGGCCAGTAACAAACACCCAAGAAAAGCTGCAAGCCTTCGTTGATGAGAGAGCTAAAGACTATAAAAAACGCCGTGATATTCCCAGTGTCGAAGGCACTTCCAGCCTATCCGCATATTTGGCGATTGGAGCCATCTCTATTCGTGCCTGTTTGCGCTATGCACGCTTTGCCAATGAGGGGCGCTTAATGGGTGGTAATGAAGGTATTGATACGTGGGTGAGTGAATTGATATGGCGTGAGTTTTATCAGCATATTTTGATAGGCTTTCCCCATGTTGTGAAGCATTTACCCTTTCAAGAGTACACTCGATTAATTTCTTGGCGCGATAGCGCAGCCGACTTAAAAGCCTGGCAGCAGGGCTGTACGGGTATTCCCATTGTCGATGCGGCGATGCGACAACTTAACCAAACAGGCTGGATGCATAACCGTTTGCGCATGGTAACAGCGATGTTTCTCACCAAGAACTTGTTGATCGACTGGCGCGAGGGGGAAAATTACTTTGCTCAGCGCTTGGTCGACTGGGAGTTTGGGGCGAATAATGGTGGCTGGCAGTGGGCGGCCTCTACGGGTACGGATGCGGCACCGTATTTTAGAATTTTTAATCCAGTGTCTCAATCACAGCGCTTTGATCCAGAGGGTGATTTCATACGCCGTTATGTGCCGGAGATCGCCCACCTAGATAATAAGCAAATACATGAACCGTATAATGGCAAGGGGGCTGGGTTGTTTGATATTGATTTAGATTACCCGCACCCCATTGTCGACCTTAAAACCTCGCGTAAACACGCGATAGATGTCTTTAAAACAGCGAAGCAAACATATGACAGTCATCACTAAAAAAGAATTAGACGCGATGGATCAACGCTATCGTGTGAATTTCATCAACTCATTGAGCGGCTTTAAAAGTGTCAACCTCGTCGGTACGGTCTGCGCAAAGGGGCATAGCAATTTGGCGCCCTTTAGCTCGGTAGTGCATCTAGGGGCAGACCCCGCGCTGGTGGGTATGGTGTCACGCCCTGATTCAGTATTGCGCGGCAGCTTGAAGAATATCATTGATACGGGGTGGTATAGCTTAAACCATGTGTCAGAGTCTATGCTAGACCAAGCTCATCAATGTTCGGCGCGCTATGGGGAAAACGAATCTGAATTTGCGGCAACAGGGTTGAAGGCAGTGTATTCTGAACTGTGTACGGCACCGATGGTGGCCGAGTCCCAGTTATCTATGTTGGTTGAATATAAAGAGCATCACCGTTTGGACATTAATAATACGGTGTTTGTCATTGGCCAAATCAGGGAAGTACACTTACCTAAACAGGCCATACAAGCCAGTGGTTTAGTTGATTTAGACTCATTAGGTAGCTTGGTGTGTACAGGTTTAGATACCTATCACTCAACCCAGCGCATTAAGCGTTTAGCTTATGCCAAGCCCGACAAGCCGTTACAGGAAGTTGACCCAAAGGCTTAGCTTAGGCAGGGAAGTTAACCTTATGCTCGGTCTTGGCTTCCGCTATGGCCTTGGCTTTTTTGTCGCAGGGGTTGTCGCACTTGCAGTCCGACTTCAATCCAGGAATATTGCCCACACCACCACAGCTACCTTTCAGCTTCTTTTGTTGAAAAATCACACCCACAGACATACCTACTACCACTAACAGCATGATGGCAAATACCAGGAAAAAAGTTGTCATAATGTTGTGCTCTAAAGTTGCTTAGCCATATAGGCGGTAAATGCATCGCTGGGTTGGCTTAAAAAGCCGTCGTCTACTCTGACTAGCATCAGCACAGGTAGTTGCAGCGTATTGGCTAATTTTAACCCATCTTGGGGGCCTAACACCATCAATGCGGTGGCCCAAGCGTCGGCCAACATACTATTTTCCGCGACAACCGTCACCGAGGCGAGGGTGTGGGCGATAGGCTTGGCAGTGCGAGGGTCAATGGTATGGGAGTAGCGCAGGCCATTTTTCTCGAAGTAATTGCGATAATCCCCCGAGCTGGCGATAGCAATATCGACCAAGGGCACGATAGTGTTTTCGAACACCTCACGCTTGTTTGCACTAGGCGTTTCAATGCCAATACGCCACGCGCTGCCGTCGGGCTTATTGCCGCGGGCAAATAGCTCGCCGCCGACTTCCACCAAGTAGTGCTGCATTTCTATGCGGTCTAAATAGCGTGCCACTTGATCCACCGCATAGCCCTTGGCGATCGCTGAAAGGTCAATCTGTGTGGCGCCTTGGTCCTTGCAGACCTTCTTATCCTGAATGCGGATATGCTGGTAGCCGGTGCTTTTAGCCAGTGTTAACAGCCTATCCGCATCGGGCACGGCCTCATCTGTATAGTCAGGGCCAAAGCCCCAAGCATTCACCAGCGGCCCCACGGTGATGTCAAAGGCGCCGCTACTTTGCTCGGATAGTGCCAAAGCAGCGCCCACCACCGCCAAGGTTTCTTTGGATGCGTCCACGCAGCCCGCTTTATCTAAGCTGTTCAGCCGGCTGACTTCAGAGTCCGCTTGGTAAGTCGACATTTTACTGTTGATATTGTCCAGTTCATCCTGAATGGCTTCCCAGTAAAAATTCGCCGCCGTGGCATCTTCTAATACTAGTTTTACTGACCACATAGTGCCCATGGTGTGACCGTTTAGGCGCAATACCTTGGCGGTGGAGGAGGTGTTGGA
>CAZBWS010000065.1:11653-14635 GCA_964495705.1 uncultured Gammaproteobacteria bacterium | reverse complement strand
GGCTTTTGAGGCTAGACAGCAATAATACCGTAGGAGCCGTTTGTAACGGCGAACCCCTTGGAATATCGCCCTTACAAAGGGCTCCTACAAACTCGGCCTCAACCCCTCCGTCAAAACATACTCCCTACTCTCCCCCGACACCGGACAAACAAACCCCAAAAAAACCGAACAAAGCTGCAAATCCACCTCTGCAAGCCTGCACGCGACAACTGCTCCTGCGTTGTCGGTAGTTCCGCCATCCCTGGCGGTCTCCGCATTCCCATACAGCCGATCCCCCACAATAGGAAAGCCCGCACCCGATAGATGCTTGCGAATCTGGTGCTTGCGCCCCGTCTCAATCTTCACCTCTACCCGCGTCCTATCCTGTTCAGAGTCATACTCCAGCACACTCACATGACTCACCGCAGGCTTGTCATCTACGTCTTGTTCTATCCTCTTATCCTCTAACCACTGCCCTTCTACTATCGCCTGATAATGCTTGTCGATCTTCCGCTGTTCAAACAATGCGGATAGGCTGCTAGCGGCCTTTTTTGTGTGGGCGAGCATGATCAAGCCCGTGGCAGCACGATCTAAGCGGTGTACGATGAAAGCATTGCGCTGGGGTTGTAGACTTTGCTCTGCCCAGCGAGTAATACAGGTATGGTCACCCCATTTGGTTCCCTGTGAGAGCATGCCATAGGGCTTGTGCCACACGCTGTACTCGCCCTCGTCAGCGATCAATGTTGCGGCGGGTGGCTGTTGCTCAAATACATCAACATCATGGTAGAGATGAACCTCATCACCCAGCTGTAAGGCCTTCTTTGCCCTGCGCAAGCGCTGGGTGTGCCCTGCTCGGGTCAACCACACCGCTCCGCGCTGCATAATTAGCTTGAGCTTTTGCTTAGATAAGCCACTGGCTTCGGCTAATACATCAACGGCATTGGCCGAGGCGTCTTCAACCGTTATATGTAGTTCTATATTCACTTGAGTGGCGCAAACTAGTCTTTAATTTCTAGCAGCTCCACATCAAAGATCAACACCTGATTAGGGCCAATTTTCGGGCTAGGTGAACGATCCCCATAAGCCAAGTTTTCAGGTACAAAGAAGCGATACTTACTGCCTTCTTGCATCAGCTGAACCCCTTCTGTCCAACCCGCTATCACTCTATTCAGGGGAAATGATGACGGCGTACCGCGCTCTACCGAGCTATCAAACACGGAGCCGTCGGGCAATGTACCGTGGTAATGAACAGACACCGTATCAGTGGCCTTAGGAGACTTTCCTTTGCCTTTCGTTAACATCTTATACTGTAGGCCACTATCGGTAGTCACAACACCCTCTTGCTTGGCATTGTCAGATAGAAATTTTTCTCCCGCCTGTTTATTCACTTTGCCGGCCGATGACTCCTTTTCTTTGCGAGCATCCCTGGCTTTCTTCTGACCCGCTTGAATCGCCGAGCGCATATCAGAGTCACTGAGTTTAGATTTAACCCCTTTAGTTGCGGCATTTAAGCCCTCTCTAAGCGCTTCTAAATCCATATTAGGGAAATCTTGAGAGAGACCCTGCCCCATGTTGTAACCCAGGCTATAGCCAAAGCGGCTCTCGTCTTTGTCTAAGTCTGCTGCGGAGGCCGCACCCACCATTGCCAATAGGCTTGCTGTAGCAAGCGTGCTTAATGCCATTTTTTTCATCATTTATCTCTTTGATTTAAGCAATATTCTGAGTGCATATGCTAAGGGAAATACTATTCTTAACCAATTTATTTTTTAATACATGAGAAAATAGGCAGCAAAGTAGCAACGTGCTAATGTATGAATATGACATTTGCTACCTAAAAGCACAGATTGCTGTCACTGATACTTAACTAAACAACTGGTTGTACAAGCCCTTTCAGAGTACACTCGTACACCTAACTTCATGATTCAGAAAACTAATGCGATATACCGTTTTTGACACCCCTATTTTCAAACAAATCTTTACTATCATTGCCAAAATCGGCTTTAAGTTAAAAGGCTGGGAAGTTGTTGGAGAAAAGCCCAGTGAAAAAAAATATGTATTGATTGCAGCCCCTCATACCAGTAACTGGGACTTTTTACTGTTAGTTTGTGCCGCTTTTTCATTGAACTTGAAAATTTACTGGATGGGTAAACACACCATCTTTAAACCCCCTTTTGCAGGTATTGCAAAGTGGTTTGGAGGCGTTCCAGTTATTCGCTCTAAGTCGAACAACCTCGTTGAACAAATGGCCAGCCATTACAATGAATCAGAGTCTATGGTACTTGCTATTCCGGCAGAAGGTACACGGGGCAAAACTAATTACTGGAAAACAGGTTTTTACCAAATCGCTCAAAAAGCGAATGTGCCTATTGGCATGAGCTTTATTGATTACAAAAACAAAAAGACGGGGATCGGCCCCATGTTCACCCCAAGTGGTGATTTACGCGAAGACAAAAAGTTGATGGTGGAGTTTTATAAAAACATCAGCGGCGCATACCCTGACTTAGCCTGCCCTCCACGCTTTAGGGAGCTAGAGGAAGATGTTGCTGAGGTTGAGGCGCAGAAAGATAGCTAAGCTTTCCCTGGCAAATTGAAACGGCAAAAAAAAGCCTCGCAAAATATTTTGCGAGGCTTTTTTTAATAGCTTACTCTTAATTCAGGCTATGTGCTCCATGGCGCAAAACGTCTGCAGCCTCACTCAACTCTTTTGCATTACGCTTTAATAACTCGGCCTTTTTAATCATACCTGCTGCAATTTCATCCAACTCAGCAGCACGTTGATTTATTTCTTCAGAGGAATCTTCCGTTTCAACAATAGAAGCCACCTTCTCTGCCAACTCGTCAGCAAACTCACTCGTATCACGTTCTAAGCTCGCAATTTCTTGCTGCATCGCCTGGTGTAAATCACGACCTTCGGCAGATTGTTGTGTCTGCTGTGTGTTTTCTACTTGTTCTACTTGTTCTACTTGTTCTACTTGTTCTACTTGTTCTACTTGTTCTACTTGT
>CAZBWS010000065.1:2813-11553 GCA_964495705.1 uncultured Gammaproteobacteria bacterium | reverse complement strand
GCAGACAACAGAAAAGCCGTAAAAGAATTAATACCGATGCCCTAAAGCCTTCTGTAAATCCTTAATATTCTCTGGGCAATCCACCACCTCAAGCTCTATACCCGCCTCTGCCAGCATATCCGCTAGGGGCATAGAGCCTTTATTACTCGTAAACACCAGCTTGGCGATGGCAACAGTACGCAGCTTTCCAGCGGAGATAAAGCGGTGTTCTAAATAGAGATATTTCTCATCCCAATAAACGGGCTTGGTTTGTACTTTAAAAGATTTACCCCAGCGTATTAAGCCCAGGTAAGTAATCTGATTACTGCTAACTACCACTCCCCAGCCACGCTTACGCATGGGCTTGTAGAGCCCGGCTCTAGCCATCCAATCGATACGCCCTAAGTCCATAAAGCTAGGAAACCGGGAATTGGTTAAGTGGTGCTGGAAGTAATCGCTATCCGTGGGTAGAACACGAAAATCTAAGTTCGATACAGATTCAAAACCTGAAGCGTGTTGCTTGCGGATATTCCACAGCAAAACCAGAAAACGTAAAAATAAATTCATCCAAAATATCCTATTTAGGCTGTAAGCGCACAGCGCTATCTAGGCGAACTGTCTCGCCGTTCATCAATATGCTTTGGGCGATATATTTAACAAGATCACCATATTCCGAAGGCCTACCGAGACGCTGCGGGAACGGTAAGCCCGCAGCCAAGGCGTCCTGCACCTCGTGGGGCATACCTTGCATCATGGGGGTTAAGAATAAACCGGGAGCAATGGTGTTTACGCGTATACCAAAACGGGCAAGCTCTCGGGCGGCGGGCAGGGTCATACTCACCACGCCACCCTTAGAGGCCGCATAGGCTGCTTGACCTATTTGCCCTTCATAGGCGGCAATAGAGGCCGTATTAATAATGACTCCACGTTCGCCGTCTTCTCTGGCTTCTCGACGTTGCATCTGCTCTGCGGCTAAGCGCAATAAGTTAAAGCTGCCGACTAGGTTTACCTGAATAACTTGGTTGAACCTAGTTAAATCCATAGGCCCTTCTTTGCCAAGGATACGCCCTGCTGTGCCGATACCCGCACAATTCACCATAATGCCACATAGGCCTAACTGCTGCTCTACTTGCAGCATAGCCTGTTCAGCACTTTCGCTATCGGCAACATTACAACTTACCGCGATGCCGCCTAGCTGATCCGCAATCGGTTGTGCCTTATCTACCTGCAAGTCGAGTAGCGCCACTTTGGCACCTGCTGCTGCTAAGACTCTAGCAGCGCCTTCACCCAGACCCGAAGCCCCCCCTGTAATTACAGCAACGACACCATCAATATTCATTGTTTTACCTAGTGTTTATTCAATGTAGACAGTGTACTGAAAAACTAAGCCCAAGAAAGACTTGATTGCTCCCATACCTAGCACGCTTTATTATATGCGTTCCTTATATAGCTAAGCCTTCTTATGCAACACCGAAACACTCAAATTCACGGCCATTGCGAACCAGGCTTCGAAGCCGTACGCGAACAGTTTTTGCGTAATTATAAACAAGGCCTAGAAATAGGTTCCTGTGTGAGTTTCACCCACAACAATAAAGTGGTTGTAGACCTCTGGGCTGGTGATGCGGATAAGTCCAAAAATCATGCCTGGGGAAAAGATACTTTAGCTACTATTTTCTCAGGCACTAAAAGCTTAGCGGCACTGTGTGTATTGCGCTTAGCCGATCAGGGCAAAATCGATTTAGAATTACCAGTCTGCCATTACTGGCCCGAGTTCAGCTATCACGGTAAAAGCAGTATTCCCGTCAAATGGCTGCTCAGCCATAAGGCGGGGCTGGCTGGGGCGGGTAAAGTGCTGATGCCCTGGACCTTGGATGACAACGAAGCCTTATCCTCTAGCCTGGCTCAACAACAACCCTGGTGGGAACCTGGTGAAGCCCATGGTTACCACGCCATCACCATGGGCTGGCTGATTGGCAAATTAATCAAAAATGTTACCGGTAAATCTGCGGGACAGTACTTTCGAGAAGAAATTGCCCTACCACTAGATCTTGATATTCACATTGGCTTAGATCCACATGAGCATTACCGTGTTGCGAAAATGCAGCTACTGGGAGGAATGCCGATACTGCACAAAGACATCCTCAACCTTATATCTGGGACAATTGTAGAAAAGCACCGAGGTATGTCACTCAGCGCATTTGTAAACCCTGTAAGCTTGGGCATTAGTGCCATTGGCAACCTCAAGCGCTGGCCTGAAATTGAACAGCCTGCCGCTAATGGCATGGCCAATGCACGCAGTATGGCCATGCTTTACAGCGTATTGGCTAACGGCGGTGTCGGCCGCAATGGCTACCAATTGCTCTCACCTGAAATGCTAGAGCACTGCTGGATTGAACGATCCAACGGCTTAGATCTCGTATTAAAGCGCAATACTCGATTCAGTCATGGCTTTATGTTGCCACAAAATTGCCCGCTGACTTCCTTTGGACCCGGCCAACGCAGCTTTGGGCACAACGGCATGGGTGGTTCACTAAGCTTCGCCGACCCCGACAACAAAGTCAGCTTTGGCTATGTGATGAACAAAATGGGAACCTACCTACTGGTCGACCCACGGCCACGGGCATTAATAGATACTTTCTACAAATGCCTTTAACTAAACTTACTACGGCTTGATAAACTTCAAAGTCATGCGGTCACTCTCGCCAATATTAAGATAGTGTGCACGCCTCTCCTCGCCTAAACGCAAGCTAGGGGGCAAGGTCCAAACGCCCTTGGGGTGGTTTTTAGTATCTTTACTGTTGGCATTAATTTCCGACTTAGCCTGCAATACAAAACCCGCTTGCTTAGCTAAGCGAATCACTTCTCTCTCGCTAACATAACCCGATTTCACCATATCCGCATAGCTAGTACTGTCTGCGGCACGATGCTCTACTACACCTAAAATACCACCTGGCTTTAATGCTTTATGCATAGCCGTGAACACCCCTTCTGCATAACCGCCCTTCATCCAGTTATGTATATTGCGAAATGTCAGTACTCGATCCAAACTTCCCTCAGGGGCAATTTCAACATCATCAGGCACAGATAAACCCGTCACAATCGCTTGATCATAAATATGCGGATGAGCTGCAAACTTATCATTTAGCTTAACCACCATATTCTTGCGCCACTGAGGTGTACGTGCCGCCGTTGTTGAAAAACCAATAGCATAATAAACCCCGTGATCACGTAACAAAGGGGCTAACAACTCGCTATACCAGCCACCACTAGGCCATATTTCGCCTACGGCCATAGAGGCTTGCACATCAAAAAACGCTAAGGTCTCTGCAGGGTGGCGAGCACCATCTCGCGCCACATAATCAGGGTTGCGATGGGGCATAGTGAGTAATTTCTGCAAACCATTATTTGTAACATTGGAATGAGTATTGGTTTGACATGCGGGTAAAGCAAGCACCAGAGCTAATAGAATAAGTAAACGCATTGTTTGATCTCCTTTGTGTATCGCTAGACCGTAATACAACACAGTAGTTCAAGGCATACAAATAAAAAAGCCCGCAATGCGGGCTTTTTTAAGAAGTCATTAGGCATCTATTTGGGTTTCCACTTGGCAATGCTCTTTTTCAATATATAAGGTGTAAGCCTACTCGCATGCTTAACCCAATCAGCAGCGGACGTTGGATAAACAAAGTGAATCGCACTGATCAAACTCGTATAAGTAGCTTTACTGTGAGGGTGCCACCATAAATTTCGCCTAGCATTCAAGCAGTCCCAATTAATCGCTTTCTCATTCGTCATTTCTTTTAAGCCTTCATTGCCGTGCGTTCGGCCCATACCTGATTCCTTCCACCCTCCCCAAGGTGTTTCACTCATACCGTGAGTTAGCAAGTGATCATTAATCGTTGTCACACCCGACTCTAAACGACTCGCTATCTGCTTACCTAGTTGGGTGTCTTTTGTCCATACCGAAGAAGTTAAGGCTAAGTCTGAATCGTTCGCCAACTCAATGGCCTCTTCAACCGTTTTAAACTTCATGACCGCAACTACGGGGCCAAAGGTTTCTTCGCGCATGGTAAGCATATTGTGACTGCAATTTTCTAGTACGGTTGCCGGGTGGAACACTTTTTCATCTAGTTCACCAATCATTTTAGACTGGGCCAGAATACTGGCGCCTTGAGCAACAGCGTCGGCGACATGCTGCTTAACTAAATCACACTGTTTGTCTGTTGTCATACAACCTATATCGACGTCGTGGGCCGAACTCGCTATACCTTGACGCAAGGCACTTACCTTTTTCGATAAGGCCGACATATACTCGTCATAAATACCTTCCTGAACATAGACGCGCTCTATGCCACCACAGGATTGGCCTGAATTTTGAAATCCCGCCCAAATAGTACCGTTCACTGTACGTTCAATATCTGCACTATCGAGTACGATCATAGGGTCATTGCCACCTAGCTCCAATGACAAGGGCGTCAACGTCTTCGCTGCCGCAGCCATAATCATTTTTCCTGCAGGCACTGACCCGGTAAAGAAAATTTTATTTACGCCATTTTCCAACATAGCACTGGAAACAGCGCTGCCGCGTGCATAAACCATCTGAAATAAATTTTCAGGCAAGCCACCTGCAGCAACAATTTTTTCTATCTGCACTCCCACTTGTGACGTTACATCTGCTGTTTTTAGAATAATGCTATTGCCCGCCATCAAACCCATAACCACTTCACCAAAGGGAATCGACAAAGGGTAATTCCAAGGAGCAATAATGCCGACAACTCCTAAGGCCACATGCTCTATGCGAGAGCGTTTACTAAAAAACAGAACACTGCCCATACCACGGCTCTTAGGCTTTAATACCTTGGCTGCTTTTTTCGCATACCAATTGCACGACATAGCACAGGGCAACACTTCAGTTGCCATGGCGTCTACCTGCGTTTTGCCATTACTCGCACTTACAACCTGGGCAATTTCATCTGCATTATCAACTATGTAACGACGCATTTTCATAATATGTGTTGCACGCTGAGCAAAACTGAGTTGCGCCCAATATTTTTGTGCCTCACGAGATCGCTGCACAATCTCTGGAAAGGTTTGCATATCCGTATTTGCAACGCGTCCAACCTCTGCCCCTGTGGCAGGGTTAATATCTACAGTTTCGGCGTAGTTTCTCAAAGGTGTTACTTTTTCGTTTGCTGTAGCCATTGCTTTTACCTGCTGCTAAAGAGCTGCTCTACTTAACATATTAATTGATATGCCAAAGACTATACTCCTGCCGTACAATTAGGCGCAAACGAGATGGTCTTTTTGAACAAGGCCTTGGCGGGTAAAACAAGCGATTTCATAAACCCGTGCTTTGAGACGGATATGTTTAAGAAATTCCAAGTAAAAAAGCTGGCTATTTGCCTATAAACTGGAACTCTAAGTCTCATATAATGTCTGCTCTGTGACCGGAGAATTTATGCGCAGCTTATCCCTTATTTTACTACTTACACTTATCAACCTTGGCTTATTCAGTCAAAGCAGCCTTGCTGAGGAAGAGTTTTTAAGCCCAGAACAAGCTTTTCAGTTTGTTGAACTGATAGAGGGCGACACTGTCATTCTGCAATGGCAGATAGCTGAAAAATACTATTTATACCAAAACCGCATCAAGGTTTTAGCCGATGGCGCAGAGCTGGCTATCGACAATTTCCCTGAGGCGAAGCTTAAATACGATGAGTATTTTGGTGAAGTAGGCGTCTACTATCACTTCTTAGAACTGCCTATTCAAGTTGGTGGTGCTACACAGTTAGAAGTGCACTATCAAGGCTGCGCCGACGCGGGGCTGTGCTATCCACCACAAACAAGTATCGTAAATTTAGAGGCACAAGTAACCGCATCCCAAGGCACCGACACTTTTGATGTTAACGCCTCTGATTTTCAACTACTGGGGCTACTCACTAGCGGCAATGCCCTAACAACATTAAGTCTATTTTTTCTTGTTGGCATCATCACCGCCTTTGCAGGTTGTTCCTATCCCATGTTCCCCATACTTTCTAAGATCATTGTAGGGGAAGGCAAAGACATTACCCGCGCAAAAGCCTTTAGCTTGTCTCTAGCCTATGTATTACCTATTGCGGTGGTCTATGCCATTTTAGGTATCGTTGCTGGTTCATTCGGCAGTAATTTATCTAACTGGTTTCAAACGCCATTGGCACTAATAGCGGTTGCTGCCGTATTGGTCGCCATGGCGCTGTCCATGTTCGGCTTGTATGAATTACAAATGCCTAACGCCATACAATCTAAATTCAATCAACTCAGCAGCCAACAAAAAGGCGGTAGCTATCTCAGTGCAATAAGTATGGGGATACTCTCCGCCTTTATCGTCAGCGCCTGTACCGTGCCGCCTATTGTTGCTGCCATCACCTATATTGCCCAAACTGGTGACATTTTACTCGGCGCCAGCGCCATGTTTTTATTTGGACTGGGACTTGGTTTTCCACTGCTATTACTCGGCCTATCCGCATCTTGGCTGTTACCCAAAGCAGGGGCTTGGATGCACAATATTCAAAAAGTCATGGGGGTGTTCTTACTCAGTGCAGCTATATACATCGTTAGCCGTATTGCCCCTGAGTGGTTAACATATGTGCTATGGACCTTGCTTGCGGCATCTGTGGGACTGGTACTCATTATTAACTCACAAAAAAATCACTTTAAAATTCTCGGCGGCTTATGTTTCGCCCTCGCTGGCAGTCTAGCTATGCAGCTAGCGCCATCAACGCAAACAAACAGTAAAGATACCACTGAGTTTCAAATTATCAGCTCTCTCAATGAGCTTGATAGAGCAGTACAGAATAGCCAAAAACCCGTGTTCATCGACTACTATGCCGACTGGTGTACTAGCTGTGTGAAAATGAAAAATAAAGTCTACCCTCTTCCCAATATTCAAGCTCAGTTAAATCACTTTACTCTGATAAAAATTGACCTCACCGAAATGACCGCAGCAAAAGAAGCCCTCATGCGTAAGCATCAAGTTGTTGGTCCGCCAGCAGTGCTCTTCCTAAGCACTAATGGTGAAGAGCTCCGCGAGCTACGTATTACTGGAGAGGTCAATGCTGAACAATTCTCTAGCGTCCTAGATCGTGTCATCACACGGCTCTAGGCCTTGAAATTTGAATATGTGCCCTTAATTAATTCATAAGGCGGGATCAAAGTATCAGCCTTATTTAATTAAACTACGTCGCTTCTCGGAGGACACCCCATGACACATATCGACTTAAGCCCCCTATATCGTAACAGCGTAGGCTTCGACCGCTTCTCAACTCTACTAGATAATGCCAGGCGTGCAGATAACGCTTCTGGATACCCGCCTTATAATATTAAAGTGCTGGATGAAAACGAATATGAAATCACCATCGCTGCTGCCGGCTTTGAAGAATCAGAATTAGACATTCAAGTAGAGAACGGGATCCTTAGCATTCGCGGTAAGCAAGCCGGTAAAAACAATGAGGCAAACTACCTACATCAAGGTATTGCTACACGCAGCTTTGAACGCAAATTTAATTTGGCTGAATATGTTGAAGTCAAAAATGCTTCTTTGAAAAATGGCCTACTGAGTATTGCTCTACTACGTGAAATACCTGAGGCCGCAAAACCTAAGAAAATTTCTATTAACGGCAAGGCCACGATTGAAAACGCAAAAGCCGCTTAAATAAATAAGCAGTAAAACCATGCGGATAGGCTGACTCAGTCTATCCGCATTTTTTATGCGAAAACATTCTACTGTTTAAATTTAAGCAAGTAGTCTAACCTTAAGCACACATATCAAATGTTAAAGGTTCACCATGCAACGTAGCTATTTAGCTTTATTTTTTTTCTTGCTCACTACTCCTTTTTACTTATTCGCAGGCGAGCACCACAAAATCTCTGCGCACTTCAAAATAAGCGCTATCACAAACAATATTCACCTGCTGCAAGGTAAAGGCGGCAACATCGCCCTGCTCACTGGTAAGCAAGGCAACTTAATGGTGGATAGTGACTATCAAGATATGTCCGACTCGCTAAAAATCGCGCTTAAACCCTATGGCGGTGAAAATAAGCTGAGCTATATTATTAACACCCATTGGCATGGTGACCATACTGGCGGGAATAAAGACTTACACTCTCCAGCCACCATCATCGCCCACGACAATGTACGCAAGCGCTTGCTTACTCGCCAAGAAATTAAAATTTTCAATAAGATATCTGAACCCTACCCTGCTCACGCGCTGCCATCGTTGACGTACCAGAAAAAGATAAGCCTACACATTAATGATGAGCATATTGAAATACTTCACTACCCTAAGGGTCATACCGACGGAGACTCTATCGTGTTTTTCAACACTGCGAATGTAGTGCACATGGGCGATCATTTTTTCTCGGGAATATTCCCCTTTGTTGATGTGGGCAGCGGTGGCAATGTACTCAATATGGCAAAAAACATTCAGCAAGTGCTGCAACGTATTGACGATAAAACTAAAATCATCCCTGGCCATGGCCCCCTATCGAATAGACAAGACCTACAAAACTTCTATGACATGCTAATAAGCACCAGTGCTGAAGTTGCCACCATGCAAGCCAAGGGCCTAGCCTTAAGCGAAATACAAAAAAGAGGGCTATCGAAACGCTGGAAAAAATGGGGAAATGGCTTCCTCAATGAAAAGAAATGGATATCGATACTTCACAGCAGCTTATAACAAAATTTTATCACTCCAACTCTAGAGTAGTACCGCATGGGCACCAGTGA
>CAZBWS010000065.1:0-2713 GCA_964495705.1 uncultured Gammaproteobacteria bacterium | reverse complement strand
CATCGTATTCTGTCGCTCCTAGCTTATCGCCCTACCCACTCTAGCTGCTAAAATAACTTCTCGTTCCCCAGCCCCAGCAGCCCCTATGAGCTCTAGTAACAACGCCTTAGCTAAAATTGCCGTAAAAACAGAACGCCCATTAAGTGACTGGCTGCCGATCACCCGCAAAGAAGCGGATTATTTGGGCTGGGACGAGCTGGACGTGGTGATCATCTCGGGGGATGCCTATGTGGATCACCCCTCCTTCGGCGGGGCAGTGATTGCGCGCATCATTGAGTCTGAGGGCTTTAAGGTTGCCATCATTCCCCAGCCCGATTGGCGCGGCGATCTACGCGACTTTAAGCGCTTTGGCAAACCGCGCTTATTCTTTGGGGTGACCTCCGGCTGTATGGACTCCATGGTCAACCACTACACCGCCGGCAAGCGCCGCCGCTCGGATGATGCCTATACCCCCGACGGGCAAGCCGGTGCGCGTCCCGACTACGCCACGGCCGTGTATACAAAATGCTTAAAAGAGCTATTTCCCGATACTCCCGTGGTCATCGGCGGGGTGGAAGCCAGCCTGCGCCGTGTAACCCACTACGATTACTGGTCAGACAAGTTACGTCCGTCTATGCAGGTTTCTAGCCGAGCCGACCTACTCGTCTACGGAATGGGTGAACAACCCCTGCGTGACATTCTGCGCCTGTTGGATAAGGGCGTGCCCTTTCACCAGCTGACCAGTATTCCGCAAACATCCTACCTAGTACCCCGCGACCAAGAGCCACCCAAGAATAAAAACTGGGACACCATAAAGCTGAACCACCACGAGCTGTGCCTGCGGGACAAGAAAGCCTACGCGGCCAACTTCAAGCATGTGGAGCAGGAATCCAACAAGGTGAATGCCAAGCGCATCGTGCAGGCAGCTGAAGACTGGCAGGTGGTGATCAACCCGCCCTACCCGACGATGACCGAGAGCGAGGTTGACCAATCCTTCGACCTACCCTATACGCGCTTGCCCCATCCGCGCTATAGCAACCGCGGACCGATTCCCGCCTACGAGATGATCAAGTTCTCGATCAATATGCATCGCGGCTGCTTTGGTGGCTGTAGCTTCTGTACCATCTCCGCACACCAAGGCAAGTTCATCGCCAGCCGCTCCAAAGAGTCGGTACTCAAGGAAGTCGACGTGGTCACCAACATGCCCGACTTCAAGGGTTACATCTCCGACCTCGGCGGCCCATCGGCGAATATGTATGGTCTGAAAGGCATCGAGCAGCCTATCTGTGATGTCTGTGTGCGCCCATCGTGTATTCACCCCACGGTATGTAAAAACCTAGACACCGATCACAGCCGTATGACCGACTTGTACCGTGAAGTAGACGCCAACCCCAAGGTTAAAAAGGCCTTTATCGGCAGCGGTATACGCTATGACCTATTGATCGAAAGCTACAACGAAAAAGCCAATGGCAGCATCAACGACTACTTAGAACAGGTCGTTGCACGCCACACCTCAGGGCGCTTAAAGGTCGCTCCCGAGCACACCTCGGAAGATACCCTGAAGATCATGCGCAAGCCGAACTTCAAACACTTTCACTCTTTCAAGAAAAAGTTCGACAAGGTCAACGACAAGCTGGGCATGAACCAAAAGCTCATTCCCTACTTCATCTCCAGCCACCCCGGCTGCGAAGAAGAAGACAGCGCCAACCTCGCCGCCGAAACTAAAGAAATGGGCTTTGAGCTAGAACAGGTGCAAGACTTCACCCCCACCCCCATGACCGTCGCCACGGTGATCTATTACTCCGGCTACCACCCCTACACCATGGAACCAGTATTCACCGCTAAAACGCCCAAGGAAAAGAAGGCACAGAACATGTACTTTTTTTGGCACAAGCCAGAGTTTAAGCAGCGCATTCGCGATCGCTTACATGAGCGGGGACATAAACGGCTGGCTCGCCGCCTGCTAGATGATGGTACGCCACAGCGAGACTTTAAGCCGTCGAAACCTGGGAGAGGTGCTGCGGTTAAGCGGAGCAAGAAAAAAGTGAATACTCGGGTTCGGGGTGGGCGTAGGTAGCCAATCACCTCACAGAAGCTTATACCGCCTCCAGATAATCCACCATTAGCTGTATGGATTTTCTACCGCGAAACTCATTGATATCGAGTTTATAGGCCATGCGGATATGCTGTACAGCGGAGGTTATCCACTCCCCTCTTTCATTAAATGCGATGGCATCGAACACTTCCCCACTATCGTGCTCCAGAGTCATTTTTAAATGCGCGTCTTTGAGTACACGCTTATCGAGAATTTTAAAAACCCCATCAAATAATGGCTCTGGGAATTGCTGGCCCCAAGGGCCAGACTGGCGAATCTCATCAGCCAGTGTCATGCTGAACTGCCCGGCATCCAGCTCTCCATCAGTGAGTACTTGTTTCAACCCCACTTGCTCACCCATCTGCTGTTGCACATAATCGGCAAAGGCGGCTTTAAAGGTGTTTAGATTTTCTTGGGGCAAGCTTAATCCCGCCGCCATTGCATGGCCACCAAACTTACCAATCAAGCCAGGATTCTGGCTAGACACATACTCTAAGGCATCGCGAATATGTAGGCCTTGCACAGAGCGCGCTGAACCCTTGATCATGCCATTGCCCTCATCCGCAAACACGATCACTGGACGATGGTATTTGTCCTTAACACGGGAGGCGAGAATACCCACCACACCTTGGTGCCACT
>CAZBWS010000064.1:0-14702 GCA_964495705.1 uncultured Gammaproteobacteria bacterium | reverse complement strand
CGCATGCGTTGAAAGTCTTCTAACATGGCCTCGTTGAGTTCGACGTTTTCGATTTGCGTGCCGAGCCAATGAGCAAATAACTTTTGAAGTTGTTGTATTAAGCTACCCTGAAGCATATCGAGCTCAAGCATGGCCTTACTCGCATACTGTGGCGCGGGAACGAGTTGAGTACGTTGGTTTTTAGGTAGCGTTTTTATCAGGCCCGCGATTTTATTTTCTAATAAACCAGGCACTAGCCATTCACAAAAATCTGCGCTCACTTGGTTTAGCGCGGCCACGGGAATATGCAGACTCACACCGTCATCGGTCGCGCCTACATGAAAGTGATAGCTGAGTGGTAGTTTGAGGCCGTTAATATTTAATATGTCAGGAAATTGCTGCTGGCTAAGTACATAGTCAGGTTCGCGAATACAATCGCTGCGATTTAAAAACAGGCAGCGGGGGTGGTCCCGCTCTTGCTTTTTTCTCCAGCGATCAAAGTCTGTAGCGTTGAAAATGTTTTCCTGTATAGCGGCATCAAAAAAATCAATGCGTGATTGTTCATCTAATAGCAAGTCTCGACGACGTGCCTTGGCCTCCAAGCCTTCAATTTCACTCAGTAATTTGCGGTTATGGCGCATAAATGGCGCACTGGTTTCTAGCTGCATATCCGCAAGAGCGTCACGAATAAATAGGCTGCGTGATTCTATCGGATTTATATTGCCATAGTTAACGCGTTTCTTGGGGTTAATGACTAAACCGTATAGAGAGACCTTTTCAAAAGCCTTGACATGACCTGATTTGCGCTGAAAATGTGGTTCAAAATGGCTGCGCTTAAGCAGGTGTTCACCGAGCTTTTCCAGCCAGCGTGGTTCCACCTCGGCGACAGTGTGTGCAAATACTTTACTAGTTTCAAATATTTCTGCGGCCATCATCCAATTGGCTTTTTTCTTCACGCCCGAGCCAGGAAATAATTGAAAGCGCCTATTACGTGGCCCGAGGTAGATTCCTTTTTCATCTTTCAAGCCAATATTGCCGAGCAGACCCGTTAGCAGCGCGCGATGAATTTGCTCGTAGGTTGCAGGTTCTGGGTTCGCTCTTAATTTTAGGCCTTTGCTGGCATCAAGTAATTGCTTGCGCGTGTCACCCCACTCGCGCATCCGCATATAGGCTAAGAAATTGCTACGGCACCATTTGCGCAATTGATTCTGACTTAATTTGCTGCGCTGTTCTTGGTAGTGCATCCATAAATTCAGCAGAGCGATAAAATCGGAACGCTCATCGTTCCACTGCTGATGCTTTTCATCTGCTGCGCCGCGTTGTTCATGGGGGCGTTCGCGAGGGTCTTGAATACTCAAGGCAGAAGCAATAGTAAGCATTTCCTCTAAGCTATATTCTTGGTGGCCTGCTATCAGCATGCGAGCAAGCTTAGGGTCTATTGGCAGGCGAGCCATTTGTTTGCCCAAAGCAGTGAGTTTCTGTTGCTTGTTGATGGCACCCAGTTCGAACAGTAGTTTGTAACCGTCATTAATGAAGCGGCTATCGGGCATGTCTAAAAAGGGGAACTGATAAATATCTCCCAGTCGTAAAGACTCCATCTGCAAAATAACTTCTGCTAGGTTGGTTCGCAGTATCTCAGGTTCGGTGAACTCGTCGCGCAGCTCAAAGTCATCTTCATCATATAGACGAAAACATACTCCAGGAGCGACTCTTCCGCATCGCCCCTTGCGTTGGTTGGCCGAGGCTTGCGAAATTTTTTCTATGGGAAGACGTTGGATTTTGCTGCGATAGGAATAGCGCGAAAGCCGAGCCAGCCCCGAGTCAATGACGTAGACAATACCTGGTACTGTAATCGAGGTTTCGGCGACATTGGTTGATAGCACAATACGTCGTCGCCCGCCGCTGTTGAAAATACGCTGCTGGTCGGATGCGGATAATCTGCCATACAGCGGCAAGACGTCAAGGCTGCGGTAATTTTGCCTGCTCACATGCTCTGCAACTTCACGTATGTCGCGTTCACCCGGTAAGAAAACTAAAATATCTCCAGGCCCCTGTTTGATGATTTCATCAACACAGTTGACGATACCTTGACGTAGGCTGGTTTCTTGTTCGACCTCATCGGCAAGAGCTTGCGTATTGAATAAGCTGCGATACTGCACTTCCACAGGAAATGTGCGGCCCTCGACCAAAATCATTGGTGCATCATCAAAGTGTTTAGAAAATCGTTCAGGGTCAATCGTGGCTGAAGTAATAATGACTTTTAAGTCAGGGCGTTTAGGCAAGATACGTTTGAGATAGCCCAATAGAAAATCAATGTTTAAACTGCGTTCGTGGGCTTCATCGATAATGATGGTGTCGTATTGCTCTAAAAAGCGATCCTTCTGTGTCTCCGCTAGCAAAATGCCGTCAGTCATCAGCTTTATATAGCTGCTGTCTGTAACATGGTCTGAGAAGCGCACCTTGAAGCCCACATGTTTGCCAACCTCAGAGTGCAGTTCTTCGGCAATGCGGCTTGCGACTGAACGTGCAGCGATGCGGCGTGGTTGAGTGTGACCGATAAAGCCGCTGACGCCCCGCCCTAACTCTAAACAAATTTTAGGTAATTGAGTTGTTTTGCCGGAGCCTGTTTCCCCACATAGGATGACAACTTGGTTGTTTTCGATGGTCGACTTAATTTCTTCTCGTTCAAGTACAACGGGCAGGGCGTTGTCATAACTAGGTTGAGGTAGATTCTGGCGGCGTTGTTCGCGCAAAGCGATGGATGCGGATAGCCTCTCAGCTGCTTTCTGTAAGTCATCCGCATCTGTTAGCTGATTAAGTGCTCGGCGCAATTGAAATTGTTCCCCACGCATAGCGAGAGAAACTTGTTGTTTTAATTGATCTATAGAGGGGTTTAAATCAGACAAGGCGATGGGTAAAAGGGCTGCGATAAGTGCAGCCCAGTATATCAATATTTATAGAAGATCGGTCCACTTAAGGCCGCCAGTAGGGAGAGTTTGACCATCGACACGTACATTTTGCTGGTAGGTGTTCGGGTCGTTGTCTTCAAAAATGTCGTCTTCTACAGAGATCATCTCAACAAACTGCCCATCACTAACAGACTCTATAATCAGGCGGCCAGCAAAAGGGCGAAAGGCTTCGCGAGCTTTCTCCAGGTCAAATATTTCTAGTTCCAATCTAGTTACTTCTGCGGGGTCTGGGGTGTTTTTTGCATTTTCAACGGCAAGCTCATCTCTTTTATCTTGGATGATGACTTCTTCATCTTCGGCTGAAAGAGAAGGGTTACCCGCTAGCAATATCTCATTGTCCGCGCTAATGCCAACTACTTCAGAGGTGGTGTCGGTTCTAAGTATGCCGCTTACACCTTCAGTAGAGAATACAAGGCTATGTTGAATGCTATAGCTATTGTTTAAGGAGTCGATGACGACAAAGGCGGTGCCTGCATTAATGGTTGTAGTGTTACTGCCAAAGCTTACTGTGTAGCCGCGATAATCATTGTCTACATTCAGTAATGTATTTTGGACCGTGATAGTCGTTCTAAGGGGGCCATTAAACGTATAGCTTTTGTCGTTACCTAGGGTGGTGACCACTAAGTTGCTGTGCTGAATAGTTAACTGATAGGTGCTTGAGTCGAAGCTATTTACGCTGCTAGAGCTGCTCCCCGAAACACGAATATTGCCAGTATTGAGCACACAGTTAGAAAAATTTTCTTCAACCGTATCACCTCGACTTAGGGAGTTGCTATTATCAGCATCAGTGAAATTGGCACTATAACCCCCCGAAGTACAGGGCGATGCATAGCTGGGATTGGCAATAATCGTGTTACGCGCCAATACTTCATTGCTATGTAGAGCTAGAAATTGTTGGAAACCTAGTGCGGATATGCTGCGGGCATTGCTGCTATCTATGCTGATAGAAGGTGAGCTGGAGCTGCCGCCATTAGAGCAAGCTAATAATAAGCTGCTAGCGCATAGTGTGAAGCATAATCTGAACATGATGAATCCTGTATATAAAGTGCTGCTTAGCTCTTTGTCGCTTGACGAATGGGCTTTAAGCCCTGTCTTTTAAGACCTTGCTCCGCAGTATTAAGTTCACTGCCATCGTTGTAGGGGCCAACCAGTATACGGTAAATACTGCGTCCATCATCTTTGCGTACCTGCTGTACCTTTGTCGGCCAGTTTTGTAGTACTAAGCCAGCTTTTTGTTGGTCGGCACTTTTAAACTGGCTGAAGGCGCCGACTTGTAAATAATATAGCTCTGCACTGGATGGTTGGGGCGTCGTGGGTTCAGGCGTAGGGACTGCCTTCTTTTTGCCAATATTAATATCTAAATTAGGCGATACGTTGACTTGTAGCTCGGGTAGCATTTTATAAAAATCAAACTCTGGCTTGCCCGGTGCAGTTTGGTTGTTTTGGCGTACTTCGCGAGTATCTTTGGCTGCAGCACTATTCTCAATGGCTGTTTTGATGTTGATTTTGCCACTATCCTGTTGGCTTAAAAAAACTAAAAATGCGACAAACAAGCCAATAATTAAGCCTGCTATTAAATAAACCCATGCTGGTTTTTGCTGTTTTGCCATTTTCTACTGCCTTTAAATCGTAGCCATATATTAGCCTATCGGCCAGAGTTAGACTATGGCTGGAGAGCTCAACAGCATGGCTAGCTGTTAAATATGTATAAGCTGGCCTTTAGCTGGGGGAAAAGCTAATGCTTTCTGAGGCTGAAATTAATTGGCGCTTTAGTATAGGGGGAATGGGGGGCAATGGAGAGGATCTCTTAATCATTTGGATTGCTGCACCATCGAGTATTTTTTGTCCAGAGCTGCGCTTTATAGAGTGGCTAATCAACTTGCCGCTGGCATCCCATTGAAAACTGACTTCAACGGTCCCTTGCAGCCGTCTGCGCCGTGCGGCAGGGGGGTAGCGCTGCTGTTTTTGTATTTTATTTTTAACCGTAGTGAGGTATTGGCTAAGTAATAATTGGCTGTTGTCTTGTTTAGGCGCGATTTCCTGGGGGCTGGCAGGCTTGGTAGATGGAGCTTCTATGTTGTTTTGGGGTTGGCTTTTTGGCTTATGGATAGGGGCTGTCGCTTTAACAGCTGATGGTTTGCTTACTATTGGCGGGGGGGGAAGGGAAGCCACCTTCTTAGGTGCTGGCATAGCGGTCTTACGTTGTTTGGCGACTTGCAAATGAATGATATTTGCTTGCTTTTCGTGATTGTCATCATGGGTAATAGGTTGTTGAAAAATTATAAAAAATACTAGATGTACCGCTAAAGCAAAGAGAATAGAAGGAGCAAGGATTCTTGATTGCGTGTTGCGATCGTGAATTGTGTAGCTGATATTTTGCATGTGTCGATTATAAAAATATTTTTTTATGCAGTTGAGTCATATGCCACAACTTTGTATAAAAAAGTCGTTAGAGTTCGCGCCTATCAAATGTTTTTATGGAAATACTATGAAATACCGACTCGGCATCTTACTTTTGTGTGTTTTTACTCTCGAGACACAGGCAGAAGAAATACAGCTCAGCCCTATTGATGTACGCGATACAGCGCTTGATCAAGGCTCGCCTAGTGCTCCTAGCTTACCTAAGGCACAGCACAAAGCGTTAACAACGGCAGGTGCGGTATCGGTGCTGGATGCTGAACGTTACCGCAATGGACGCGCTGCAGGTCAAGACGACGTGTTCAAGTTAGTGCCAGGCGTTTTTGTACAGTCCGATAATGCAGCGGACGATGCCCGCATCTCCATTCGTGGCTCGGGTTTGAGTAGCCGCTCATTTGGCCGTGGTATTAGTAGCTTTCAAGATGGCATTCCCCTAGGCCGTTTAGATAGTGGCACTACGGCACAGTTGGTCGATGTGCTCGCCTATGACTATGTTGAAGTGCTGCGCGGTGCAAATGGTTTAGTATTAGGCTCGTCTTCGCTGGGCGGCGCTATTAACTACCACAGTAAGACAGGTCACAGTGCAGCACCGTTTACGGGACGATTAACTTTAGGTGAAGATGGTTTCACTAATACTCAAGTATCCACAGGCCAGGTGGTAGGGGCTGCAGACTACTTTGTGTCTTTGAGTCATTTAAAGTCAGACGGCTTTCGAGACAACCAAGAAAATGAGAATCTACGCTTGAATGCAAATTTTGGTTATCAAATTAATGAGAATATTGAAAACCGCACTTATCTCATTGTGGCCGATGCGAATGCTGAGCTGGCGGGCACGGTTTTAAAAGAAAACCTTCGACAGCAACGTGAAGACGCAGGCGTAAATAATCTGGCTTTCAATACAGATAGAAACTGGAGAGATGTCAGTATTGCCAATAAGACGAGTTTGCTAAATGACAACAAGAAATTAGAGCTTTTTATTGCTGCGAGTAAAACCGCCCTAGATCATCTGCCGACACCGTTTACGGGAATTATTGATGATGAGTATCGTCAGACACGCGCTGGCATTAAGTTCAGTGTAGCGCATGACAATAATGATTTAACGCTGGGAGTGCGTATTGGCCATCAGGATAGTGATGAATTGCGCTTTCGCCATTTAAATGGCGGTCAGGACAAGGGTGCGTTGGTGCATGACGCAACGCTAAAGATTAATGACGTAGAATTTTTTGCGGATAATGAATATCGACTATCTGAGCGCTGGGCCGTGTTATCTGGCTTTAATTACTTAGAGTCTAAGCGTGATTACCAAGATAATATAACGACTAGCCTTTTGGCTGACGTTGTCTCCTTTCGCCCACCATTCCCTGACCCCCAGCCTAATCAGCGTGATGGAGATCAGTCGTTTAATTTAACGTATCGGGGCTTCAGTCCTAAGCTGGGCTTGCGCTTTAGCTGGGCCGAAGAACAGTATGCCTTTGCCAATATATCTCAGAGCTTAGGTTTGCCTAGTGGTAGTGAAATGAACACTCGTACGGCTGAGGGCTTAGCTGAGCTGGATGAACAGGTGGCAACCACTATTGAAATAGGAGCCAAGGGCCGCAGTGACAGTTTGTCTTGGGAAGTGACATATTATCTATCTGAAATTGATGATGAATTGTTAGATGTTACTAGCGCTACAACCGACCAGCTTGTCATTTCTAACTTTGATGAGACACGTCACCAAGGCTTGGAAACGGGTGTGGAGTGGTTGGCGGGAAGCAATTTATTAGAACAGGGCGATAGTTTAATTTGGAGCGCGGTGTATAACTGGTCGGACTTTACTATTGAGAAATTCTCTGGTGACCCTAGCCTAGAAGGTAATAGGATTCCTCGTACGCCAGAGCATGTTGCTTACGCAGAAGCAGAATACACTATGGCAAACGGCCTTAGCATTACCCCTAATGTACGTTATGTCGGTAGCTATGAGACGACCTATGATAATAGTGGTGGCAATGCTTTTGATGTTGATAGTTATAGCTTGCTAGGTTTAAAGCTTAACTATGATGTAGGCAATGGTTTATCGGCCTTTATAGATATACGAAACTTAGAAGATAAAGTCCATGCGGTTGACGCGACTCCTACGAGTTCTGTTTGTGAGCGAAGCTGCGCAAGCTCTGCAAGTGTAACTCCAGGTCAGGGGCGTACTGCCTACATCGGTATCCAATATCAAATGTAAGCCTTTTGGGGCTATTAATATAATGCCGCTTGCCCTATTGGCTGGGCGGCATTTACTTATCCGAGAAGTACCAATATGTTAAAAAGACTACACCGATGGCACCGTAAGCTGGCTTGGGTATTACTAATTCCAGTGACGTTGTGGTTGGTCAGCGGTTTAACGCATCCATTGATGTCCAATGTTTTTGTGGCGCCTGCTCAGCAGCAGGTATTGTTAGAGCGCGATATTGAGTTGCCTGCTGAGGGCTATGTCAGTCTATCCGCATTAATGCATCAACACGGCTTGGGTACTATTGATCAGGCCCGTATTATATACATTGATAACATCGCTTATTATCAGTTGCAGCAGCGCAGCTCCGAATACGCTAGTTTTAAGACAACGCCATCAGAAGATTCGCAGCCTAATCCGCATGTTGAAGTACGCTATTTTGCGCTGACTAATGGGCAAGAGCTATTGGAAGGCGATACTGTTTATGCGCAGGAGTTGGCGCGTCACTTCTTGTCCGATTCTGATTCGTTAGTCGAAGCTATAGAACGATTAGATAGCTTTAGTACACAGTATCAAAGCATTAACCGTTTATTACCCGTTTACCGACTGCGCTTTGCTCGAGAGGATAAGGCGGATATTTATGTGGACACCCTGCAAAGTCGTTTGGCAACGTCTAACACACAGGGGCGGCGTATACTTAATTGGGTGTTTCGATACTTACACACTTGGGCATTTATGGGGGAAAAGCATAGTTTACTACGCCTGATTCCTGTGACGCTATTGATTGGCTCGATGCTGGCAATGGGCTTTATAGGGCTGTTTATGTACGGCCTTATGTGGAAGCGCTTAGGCAAGCAGAGAAATAGTGCTAGCAAGCCGCTGCGCCGCTGGCATCGACGAGTTGCATTGTTGGTATCGATTAGCTTTATTGGCTTTGCGAGCTCTGGTTTGCATACCATCATTATGAAGTATCAAAAAGCAGATGAGTTTGCTTTTCAGGCAAGTATGGCTATCGATGCGGATAGACTGAAAATTGACCCGTTAAGCTTATTGAATGTTGGGGCACAAAATTTTTCCCTGGCCCGTATTGGCGATACAGTTTACTTTCAACTACATCGTGAAAGGGATGGCGAAAAACATTTACGTTATGTCAATGCCGCGACAGGGGTGGTGTGGCAAGGCGGCGATGCACAGTATGCTGAATACCTGGCCAAGCAGGCTTCGGGGTTAGCTGATGAGGTAAAGTCAGTTAAGCCACGCAAGCACTTCGGCCATGATTACCCGGTAATATTTAAGCGCTTACCTGTACAGAAAGTCAGTTTTAAACGCGATGATTGGTTGGGTTATTTTATTGAAACACAAACAGGCCAGGTGGCAGGTCAGTCGAGCAAGCAGGGCTTCTTTCAGGCGATGCACTTTCAGTGGCTACACAAATATCACTTTTTAGATAAATTCATGAGTCGCGCTCAACGGGACTTAGTTATGACGATTATTGCCTTGTTGATTCTTTCGGTTGTTAGCATGGGCGGAGTGCTGTTGTTTAAGCGTAAGGCTTAAATAACCGCTTTAAGCTGAGAGTGGAGCCAAGCAGTTAAGGGCATTTAACCAGTGAGGGAAGCTTTCAAGCTGGTTGTATTGAAAAAAGGCCTGTAGTGCATCGACATCATAATGCCCAGGCAATAAGGCGCTGGGGTCGACAGGTAGACTGGGGTCGTTTTTAATGACAGTCAATTGCTTGGCAAGTCGCACTTTGTCTTGGTGCATCTTGATGAGGTTTTTAGTGCGAATAGCGCCGCGGAATTTCATCTCGCCTATGGCATCGATATTGTGGAGCACGGTTTCTATATTGCCGTATTTTGCCAGTACACGCGCAGCGGTTTTTTCGCCAATGCCGGGTACGCCTTCGATATTGTCAGCCTTGTCCCCGCATAAGGCGAGCAAGTCGGCAATTTGAGTAGGGTAGACACCCCAGAGCTTTTCTATGCCCTTGCTGTCAAGTAGCTTGTTGTGTGAAAACTCCCACCAGAAGTCGCCATCGCGGACTAGCTGCGTCAGGTCTTTGTCGGCGGTGATGATGGTGCAATTAACATCGTGTTTGCGCAAGCTGCGGCTTAGGGTGCCAATGGTGTCATCGGCCTCGTAGCGGTCACTGACAAAATTTGCCAGCCCTGCTAGTTCAGCGAGCTCTTGGCAGGGCGCGAACTGACTGCGCAAGCTGGGCGGTGTTTCT
The DNA here is from genome assembly GCA_964495705.1 of uncultured Gammaproteobacteria bacterium. Classification (GTDB taxonomy): domain Bacteria; phylum Pseudomonadota; class Gammaproteobacteria; order HTCC5015; family HTCC5015; genus CAZBWS01. Next base: position 4,906 of record CAZBWS010000064.1, on the reverse strand, counting down.
GGGCGGTGGGCTTTATAGCGAGAGTCTATCTCGCGGCGCCAGCAGTTACTCATACGCTTGTCGAAGGCGCAGGCGATATATGCAGGCTGCTTTGATTCTAGTAGTGCTAGTAGCATATCCGCATAGCCGTGTAGGGCGTTGACGAGCTTGCCGTCACGGTCGTAGCGGTTGGCGGGCACGGTATGCCAGCCTCTGTAGATATAGATGCTGGAATCAATTAGATAGGCGTGCTTATTATTCATATCGTTAGAGCATAAAAAACCCCGGTCTGGCCGGGGTTTTTAGCGCACTACATTGTCACCTAGTCTGCCAAGTGCTCAGGGATAATGCGTGCCACCTTGCTCTTGATTGCCGCGCGGCTGATTGCCGGAGGCAGGATCTCAATTAAGCGAGGATCATTTGGCTTGGGGATAATGTACTCAGGGCCAAATTCCATGCTGTCTACACCGTAGGCCTTCATTACTTCGGCAGGCACGGGCTGCTGAGTTAGGTCGCAAAGTGCTTCAACACAGGCAATCAACATATCGTAGTTGATGGTCGTTGCCTGAACATCCAGTGCGCCACGGAAGATATAGGGGAAGCCCAATACATTATTAACCTGGTTGGGGAAGTCAGAGCGACCTGTAGCGACAATAGCGTCGTCACGCACGGCTTTGACCTCTTGAGGCCAGATTTCTGGGTCAGGGTTAGACAGAGCAAAGACAATGGGGCGATCAGCCATAGACTTGATCATCTCTGGAGTGATAATGCCTGGGCCAGATACACCAACTAGAGCATCCGCCCCCGTCATGGCCTCTTCTAGGCTGCGCTTATCTGTATTCGGGTTGGCAAATTCTTGCTTGTGCTCATTTAAGTCTGTGCGGTCTGTAGTAATGACGCCCTTGCGGTCGATCATATAGATGTTTTCTTTTTTCAGGCCAAGATGCATTAGCATCTTCATGCAAGCAATACCTGCAGCGCCTGCGCCTGTGCAGACCACTTTAATGTCTTCGATTTTTTTCTCTTGCAGGGTCAAGGCATTCATCATGCCAGCAGCGGTAATAACAGCTGTGCCATGCTGATCATCATGAAAAACGGGAATATCCAGCTTCTTTTTCAAGCGCTTTTCTATTTCAAAGCAATGCGGCGCGGCAATGTCTTCTAAGTTGATGCCGCCAAATCCCGGGGCAATACGTGCAACAGTTTCGATAAATTCTTCGGAGTTATCGCACTTCACTTCAATGTCGAATACATCAACATCTGCATAGATTTTGAATAATAAAGATTTACCTTCCATGACAGGCTTCGAGGCAAGAGCGCCAGTGTTGCCTAGGCCCAGAACAGCAGTGCCATCGGTGACGATCAATACCAAGTTGCCCTTGTTGGTGTATTTGTAAGCATCTTGCTCATCATTGGCGATAGCGCGCACGGGGGCTGCCACACCTGGTGAGTAGGCGAGTGTAAGGTCGTCCTGAGTAGAGGCAGACTTTGTTACTTCGATGCCTATTTTTCCAGGCTTGGGAAGTTCGTGGTAATCGAGAGCGCGTTTTTTCAGATCGTCTTCGTTCTGCATGGCCGTTCACATTAAGTCAAAATAAGTTGCGTCTTGTTGTCAGTGCATGCTGTTTTCGCAAGGCTGAGTGCACACTGCTGACGCTTACAAGAATGAGGGCGTAAAATAACTTATTTCATGCATTTATGCACGATAAAAGCATGTATTCAGTGAGTTTTTACAAGTGCAGCTTGTGGGCTTTCACGCCAGAGCTAGACGTATTTCAGGGTGAGTGTTGATGTTGAGGGGCTGATACTTAGGTAATTACTTGATTTCAGCTTGTTATAGGCACAAAAAAAGGCGCAGAAGCGCCTCTTTTCGAAACAAAAGCAACTTAACGCTTGAAACGTTTGCGGAACTTGTCAACTTGTCCAGCCGAATCCATGATCTTCTGCTTGCCCGTATAGAACGGGTGGCACTTAGAGCATACTTCTATGGCCATGGTTTCTTTGCCAAAAGTAGAACCAGTTTCAAATTCGTTACCGCAGCTGCATGTAACTTTTAATGTCTTGTAGTTAGGATGTATGTCTGCGCGCATGGTGCTGGCCCTAGAGCTAAATATAAATAAGGACGCGGAATATACGACCTTTGCTGGAAAATCGCAAGTTCTTTCTCGGCTTGTTGCGATAGACGGCGGTAATTAGAGAGATTAAATAGACGTAACAAAATATGTTGAGCATAATTATGATAATTATCATATAAGAAGGAAATATTACTATGTGGAAAAAAATAGCGTTTAAGGCAGTTGTAATGCTGGGTATTTTTATGGGGTTGGGAAGCTATGGTGCGTACTTGACTGGTCAGCCGGTACCTATTTTTAATAGTCAAAATTTCGCTAATATTAAGTCTCAGCTAAATGGGATGATTGATAGTGTCAAGCCTGCAAATATTGCAAAAACGGCTAAGACTGCCGTTGAGGGAGAACCAGAAAAGCTGTTTTTCAAGTGGAAAACCCTTGATGGCCAGACACATTTTGGCGATAAGCCTTCTGCAGATGCGCAGGGTATAGAGGTTATTCGTGGGAAGGATTTGCGCGGAAATACGGTAGCGGCTACGAAAATCCCAGAGCCAGAGCCAGAGCCTGAAAAAGAGCAGCAAGCGACTAACTCAGGTATGGCTAACCCTTATAGCCCTGAAGGGGTAAAGGAAATGATGGACAAGGCAAAAAATGTCCAAAAGCTTATGGATGACCGTATGAAACAGAACGAAGAGATGATGAAGGGTATTTAGGTATTAAAAATTTTCCCTTTGTGTATCAACAAGAATCAACTCGTTCACCATATCTACATGTAAATGTAGCAGTATAGGTGCGCAGCATACTTGGCAGTCTTCGACATATTCTTGTTCGCTGACGGAGGGGTCAGCGCTGATAAAATAGTGCGCACTACAGTGTGGACAGGTGATTTCAACATCGCGTAAATCGGCAGCAAACATGGGGGCCTCAACTTAATTTAATAATCGCGACCTCTGTTGAGCCGCTGTTACATTAAATCTTAGTTGAGTGCTTAACAAGCTGCTGGTGGCTGGCGTCTAATGTCAATTTTATTAGAGTTAAAGAAACTCGGCCATAACGTCATTTAAATACCGAACACCTAGATCGGTGGGCTGTATTTGTTGGTCAGATAGAGTTAAGAGGCCTTTTTGCGATAGATGATCTAATTTATCTTGGATGCTGTTTAAGGCCAGTCCCGTGCGCTGTTGGAATAGTACGGGGGCAAAGCCTTGGTTGAGACGCAGAGCATTCATCATAAATTCAAAACTCAGCTCGCCTATACTGACGGCTTTGTTGTCATCAAGGCATTCATTTTGCCCCGCGTAGCGCATAAACTTATCGGGAGTTTTTACCTTGCTGCGTCGCACTACCTTATCCGCATAGGTGAGTTTGCCGTGGGCGCCAGCGCCGATGCCGATGTAGTCGCCGAACTGCCAATAGTTGCGGTTGTGCAGGCATTGTTTGCCCTGCTGAGCGTAGGCAGATACTTCATAGTGCCCGTAGCCATGTTCGGATAGCAGTTCTTGGCAGCCGCGCTGCATTTCCCATATGTCGTCATCTTTAGGCAGTGCTGGCGGCCGATAGAAAAATGCTGTGCCGGGCTCTAAGGTGAGCTGGTAATGGGATATATGGCTCGGTTGCAGGTCTATAGCTTGCTGAATATCCGCGCGGGCTTCAGCAATACTTTGGCTGGGCAGGCCAAACATCAGGTCTAAGTTAAAACCCTTGGCCTCGGCAAAGCCCGCTTGGTGGGCATATTCTGCCGCACGTATCGCCTCGGCCGCATCGTGGATGCGGCCGAGGCGCGGCAACATATCCGCATCAAAGCTTTGCACACCAATGGATAGACGGTTGACGCCAGCGGCTCGAAAGCCTTCAAATTTACCTGCTTCCACTGTGCCGGGGTTGGCTTCCAAGGTGATCTCGATATCACCTTCAAAAACAATGCGTTGTTTTACACCTTCAAGTATTTTTCCGATCGCCTGGGGGCTGAACAAGCTTGGCGTGCCACCGCCGAAAAAGATACTACTGAGCTTGCGCCCCTGCGCGCCATCAATTTCAGTATCTAGGTCGCGCAGCAAGGCATCCACATATTCTTGCTCTGGCAGTTGCTTGCGCTCATGGGAGTTGAAGTCGCAATAGGGGCATTTCTGCACGCACCAAGGAATATGGATGTACAGGGAAAGGGGCAATGCGGATGGGCTGTAAATGGGCACTTAGCGCAACTGCTCCAGCAGCTTACGCATGGCCTTGCCGCGATGGCTAAGTTGGTTCTTTTTATCTTTGGCTAGCTCGGCAGAGGTGCAGTCCAGCTCGGGAATATAAAACAGCGGGTCATAGCCGAAGCCATTTTCGCCGCGCGGGGTGTCAAGGATAACGCCCTCCCAGGTGTCGTGCACAATTAACGGTGCCGCGTCATTGGGGAAGCGAAATAGGGCTAGAGCGCAGTGAAAGCGCGCCGTGCGCTTGCCGGCAGGCTGGCCGCGCAGCTCATATAATAGCTTGCGGTTATTGCTTTCATCGGTGGCGTTCTCGCCAGAGTAGCGCGCCGAATAGATTCCAGGCGCGCCCTGCAGGCAATCCACTTCCAGCCCAGAGTCATCGGCGACGGAGGCCCAACCCGAGTGCTCGGCGGCATTGCGTGCCTTGATAATGGCATTTTCCACAAAGCTTAAGCCACACTCATCGGCTTCGGGAGTATTGAAGCGTGATTGAGCTAGAACTTCAACGCCGAGTGGGTCGAGAATGGATTGCAGTTCGGTAATCTTGCCTTGGTTGCCCGAGGCTAGAACGAGTTTGTTTTCGCGTAGTTTCATGCTCATTACCTGTAGGAGCCGTTTGTAACGGCGAAGCCTTTTTATCTAGATCGCCCTTGCAAAGGG
>CAZBWS010000063.1:0-14834 GCA_964495705.1 uncultured Gammaproteobacteria bacterium | reverse complement strand
AGAGCCAGAGCCAGAGCCAGAGCCAGAGCCAGAGCCAGAGCCAGAGCCAGAGCCAGAAATTGAGCTGGTTCAGGCAGAAGGCCCTATCGATTTTGATAGCGAAAGCCTTCTTGAATCTACTGCTGAGCCTATAGCGCTTGCCGGTGATGAACTAGGTGAGGTTGATTTTTCAGTAGAAGAGGGGCCAGCTGAAGAGGCAGAAGAGTCAGAAGAAATAGATATATTTGCTGAGTCGGAGTCGTTTGACTTGGGCGAGCCTGAAATTATCGAATTAGTAGATGAACCTGCTATTGAAATAACGTCGGAAGATGTCGATTTTGGCTTGGATGAAGATGAAGAAACCCCGAGTTTCGCACTGAGCGACGATGATATGGCGCTAGATGAGGAGTCTAGTGAAGAGCATGATATTTTTGCTGATGATTCCGGCTTCTCTGCGGACGCTTTAAACCTTGAAGGCAGCACTGCTTCAGCTGGAGTGGAGTTGCTGACAGATCTGGATGATGCCTTGGACTTAGGGCCAGGCTTAGACCTCGAAGCTGAGGACTTAGCGGAAGGCGACGGAGCAGATGACAGCATTGAGTTGTTTATGCTGGATGAAGATGAGGATTCGACAAAAAAGTCTGAAGCGGGCGACGCAGCCGCGGAGTCCGCAGAGACTGAAACGGTTGTCATCGAGCTGCCTGATTTAGACCCTGTTTTGCTTGAGATATACTCTGGCGAAGCTCTAAGTCATATCGAAACTTTGGATCAACAGCTTGCAGAGCATGAATCTGATGGTCAGCCCTTATTCAACAATAAAGAATTAACACGCTCACTGCATACTTTACATGGCAGCTCTCGAACTGCTGAAATGCACGCTTTAGCTGATGTCGCACGTCGCCTTGAATATCATGGTAACGACCAAGACAGCATAGGTGAAGCATGGCCACAGCCTACTACAGCACTACTTGCTGAGGCTGCAGTACAGTTTCGTGCAGTATTGGCGTATATGGGCGACCAGTCTAAGCCCTGTCCTGATTTAGTCGATTTGCTGAAGCGTATAGACCCCCATGCAGAAGTCAGTGCGGTGCGCTTAAAAGCCAAAGAGGAAGGCTTGGACGACCCTCACCCTGAGGCGGCAGGCGAAAAAGGTTCCGCTGCACCCGAAGATCAATCTATAGATACTGCTGCATTGATTGCTGCCGACCAGACAGCTGAAATGGAACGTATCATGGCGGGTGAATCCGAGTTCTATGCTGTCGAGCAAACCGTTGCTGAGGTCGACGCACCAGCAGGCAGCGCTGAGCTGGAAGCCGATACAACCATTCAAGTGGACCCTGAGGATGAGCTGGTAGAAATTTTCATCGAAGAGGGCGAAGAGCTTGTTGATGAATGTGATGCAACTATGCAGCGCTTGGAAGATGAGGGCTTTGACGACAGTATAGTTTCAGAGTTACAGCGCCAAATGCACACCTTAAAGGGTGGTGCGCGCATGGCAGAACTGAAAGCGATGGGTGACCTGAGTCACACCATGGAAGATGTCTTTGATGCGATTCAAAGCGGTAAAATAGAAAACACAGAATCGGCCATGTCTACTCTTCGTACGTCCTCAGATCAACTAGCGATTATGCTGCAAGAGGTCAAAGATAAACGTACACTGACATCCTCTAATGCCTTGGTGGCTAAGTTGGAGGCTATTCGTTCGGGCGAATCGATTGATGAAGCTGTTGTTGCAAATGTAGATGAGGTCGTCGAGAGCCCGCCAGAGCTAGAAGCAATTCGTGAAGAGTCACCCCCTCAAGATGAGCCTGTTGAATTAGAGTCTGTTAAAAGCTTAACCTCCAAGGAGTTTGTTGCACAACTAGGAGCGAAAGATGATGTGGTCGATGAGTCTTCAGAAACCGTTGATTCACAAGAAGGTGAAGAAGAACTCAGTATTGATCTCAATGATGAGTTAGTAGACATTTTCCTGGAAGAAGGCGAAGAGCTGGTTAATGCTTGTGACAATATCATGCATGATTGGGCGGCCTCCGAGTACAAAAATTCAGCGCATACCGAAGAGTTACAGCGTCAGCTACATACTCTTAAAGGTGGTGCCCGTATGGCCAATCTGGTTCCTCTTGGAGATTTGAGCCATATTTTGGAAGAAGTCATTTTAGGCGTTGAGAAAGGGACCTTAGAGGTTTCGCCAGAAAGTGCAGGAGCCATGACAACAGCGGTGGATGAGTTAGCTACTATGCTCTCCCAAGTGCGCAAAGCAGGTAAACTGCGTACAGCAAATGCACTGATTGAAAAGCTGGAGCGTGTTCGCCGAGGTGAGAGTTTAACTGAGCTAGCAAGCAAAGTTGAAGAGGATGCAGAACGGCAGGAACAAGCAGCAGAACCCGTTGCTACCGAACAAATTGAAAGCATCAGCCCTGCTGATGAGCAAAAGCCAAAAGATGCTACTACAGCGCCTGAAAAAGCGCCTGCACGAGTAGATGAAAACGCTCAGCGCTTTGCTGATACTGCGGCCCCTGCAGCGATGACAGGCGGCACCGAACAGGTGCGTGTACGCGCAGACAAACTTGACTCCCTTGTAAACAATGCTGGTGAAGTTAGTGTTTATCACTCGCGTATTCAGCAGCAGCTGAGTAATTTTGGTGGCAGCTTGAATGAATACGAGCAAACGATTGAACGTATTCGTGAGCAAGTTCGACAAGTTACTAATGAAACCGATGCGCAAATCGATTCCCGAGTTGAAAGGGAATCAGATAACCCCTATGAAAATTTCGACCCATTAGAAATGGACCGCTATAGCCACATGCAGCAGCTGGCGCGTTCTCTGATGGAGTCAGTGAATGACTTGGAGGACTTGAGAGATACGATGAACGAGTCTGTTAAAGACTCAGAAACTATATTGCATCAGCAGCAGCGTGTGAGCACAGATCTTCAAGAAGGTCTTATGGGTACGCGTATGGTTCACTTCGAAGGTGTGACTTCGCGCCTGCGTCGCCTCGTGCGCCAAACAGCACAGCAGTTGAACAAGAAAGCGACAATCACCTTTACGGGTACTGAAAACGAGATTGACCGGTCGGTTCAGGAGCGCATGTTAGCGCCTCTCGAACACATGTTGAGAAACGCGGTATCTCACGGCATTGAGTTACCCGATGTGCGGACGGCAAAAAATAAGCCAGCAGAAGGCTCGATCGCTTTAACGATTGGCCGAGATGGTTCTTATATCGTCATGACGCTAACAGATGATGGCGGAGGAATTGACGCAAGTATCATTCGTGCTAAAGCGATAGAACGAGGCTTGATGCAGCAAGGCGAAGAGAAGTCGGATAGTGAAGTGATGCAATATATCTTGCAGACCGGCTTTAGTACCGCAGAGCAAGTGACGCAGATTTCCGGCCGTGGTGTTGGCATGGACGTGGTGAGTAGTGAGATTAAGCATTTAGGTGGTTCTCTACGTATCGACTCCGAGCTGGGTAAAGGCACGACCTTTACAGTGCGTTTGCCGTTAACCCTGGCGATTAACCAAGCGTTGATGGTTATGGCGCAAGACGATATTTTTGCTATTCCGTTAACCGCGATTGAAGGTGTTGCGCGGCTGCGAGGTAAGGAACTTACCGAGCAGTATGCCTCCGAGCGTGCCAGCCACAACTATGCAGGAGAGGGTTATGACATCTACTATCTTCCAACACTGTTGCGTATGGGGCGAGTTGGCGAGCTAAATGCGGATGAGCAATACCCTCTGCTATTAATACGCGTCGGCGAAAGCCGCGTTGCGATACATGTTGACGATTTGGTGGGACGACGAGAAGTTGTGGTGAAACCTGTTGGCCGACAAGTTTCTACTCTGCCGGGTGTTTCTGGTGCCAGTATTCTAGACGATGGACGAGTCGCATTGATTCTGGAAATTGGTGGCCTAGTACAAAGTGACGTGGTTAGTCTGGCGTTTGCTCAAAGCGATCAGGTTGAAGAGGCCGCAGCAGAAGAGGATGTACGTCTCACCGTGATGGTAGTGGATGACTCGATTACTATTCGTAAGGTATCCGCACGCTTCTTAGAACGTAATAACTACAATGTTGTGACCGCTAAAGACGGCATGGATGCCGTGTCACAGCTAGAAGATTTCAAACCAGATATTATGCTTTTGGATATTGAGATGCCACGTATGGATGGCTATGAAGTGGCCACTCACGTGCGCAATACAAAGCGTCTAAATGACTTGCCGATCATTATGATTACTTCGCGAACAGGTGATAAACACCGTGAGCGTGCTATGGAAATTGGCGTGAATCGCTATCTAGGTAAGCCTTTCCAAGAAGCTCAGTTGTTAGGTGAGATTAACGAGCTAATGGGCACAGGTGAATAAAATGAATGATATTGTAAAGTGCACAATGTTGCCGCTGTCTAAAGAGCAAAGCTTAGTTTTACCGAGTAGTTCTCTTGCAGAAATAGTAAAAAACCGCTCAGACATGCTAGTAATGGGCGCACGTGAAGGCGTGATTGGAAAAATTCAGTGGCGCGGACGTTCAGTGCCACTGGTATCCTATGAAGCGACTATTGGTCAGGCTATTCCATCCTATGGAAAAGAAGCCTGCATTGCTGTTGTGTTTACGCCAAGTGGAGATGCTAGCTTGCCATACATTGCATTTAATATTCAGGGTTCTCCGAAACTAGCGGAGCTTAGCGAGAGCAGTGTTGTATCCGTAGAAGGCGAAGAGCATACCCTGGTGTCTAGTTATATTGAGATAGATGGCGCAAAGGGAATCATACCCAATTTACAGGCTTTGGAGCCCTTTGTGAAAATGCGGGTTAACTAATAACTACTCTATCCCAAATCTCCAGCAAAATACTGTAATAAGCTGATAGCGGCTACGGTCGCCGTTTCCGTTCGCAATACCCTAGGCCCTAGACTGGCTACCAGCATATCCGCATCGCGGGTTTGAGTTATTTCTTCTGTACTGAATCCACCCTCTGGGCCTATCCAGCAATTAATGCTTTGCTGATTAGTTGCGGTCTGCTCTAGCTTTTGTGTCGCCTCCACATCAAAGATAATGTTTTGATCAGCCTTCTGTTTTAGTGACTCGGGAAAGCCAATGGGAGCGTTCAATATGGGCAGCTCACAGCGCCAAGACTGTTGGGCAGCGCTGATGATGACTTGCTGCCAATGTTGTAGCTTTTTCTCTAGGCGCTTTTGGTCCATTTTGAATTGGCTGCGCGCACATAACACGGGGGTTATTTCATTGACACCTAGCTCCACTGCCTTCTGAATTGAGAAGTCCATGTGGTCGCCTTTGGACAGGCCCTGGAACAAGTGTAGCTTGAGAGGCGACTCTCGATCCACTTCGGTGAAGCTATTTACTTTAATCTTCACATTACCTTTTTTTGAAAAGGTAATGGTCGTGTGGTATTCGCCCTTCTCGCCATTGAAAAGAATCAGCTCTTCACCTGCAGTCATGCGTAGGACCGTGCCGACATGATGGGCAGGGCCATTGTCGAGCTCAACCTCGCTATTGAGCGTTAGCGCTTGTGGGGTATAGATTCTTATCTTGCGCACGGAGAGTATGAGTTTCTAACTCAGTTTGAGGTTTTGCCAAATTGCTTTATTTGGCTGCACTTGGTTCATCGTATAAAAATGAATGCCCGGCGCATCTTGGGTGAGTAGCGACTCGCATAGCTGGGTGACCACCTCTTCACCAAAAGCTTTGATAGAGGTTGTGTCATCACCATAGGCCTCTAGGCGCTTGCGTATCCAGCGAGGGATTTCGGCGCCACAGGCATCAGAGAAGCGCGCTAAATTGCTATAGTTAGTAATTGGCATAATGCCGGGGATGATTGGAATATCGACACCCGCTGCCTGTACTCGCTCGACAAAGGCGAAGTAAGCGTCGGCATTGTAGAAGTATTGCGTGATAGAGCTATCCGCTCCCGCTTGAGCTTTGCGCACAAAGTTCTGAATGTCATCTTCTGCGCTTTTGGCTTGTGGGTGAAACTCCGGATAGGAAGCCACTTCGATATGAAAGTGGTCGCCAGTGGTATTGCGGATATGCTCAACCAGCTCATTGGCATAGGCAAACTCGCCCGTGGTGTATTGACCTGAAGGCATATCGCCACGTAGCGCAACTAGGCGGTTAATGCCGTTGTCTTTATAAGTGCTAAGTAGTTCGTCAATCTCTGCACGGCTAGAGCTGATGCAAGAGATGTGCGGGGCGGCGTCAGAGCCCTTGGACTTGATCGATTTAACGGTGTCGAGTGTGCCGTCGCGGGTTGATCCCCCTGCACCAAATGTCACCGAAAAATAAGCGGGGTTGAGCTGTGCTAGTTCATCGTGAACCTTGGCTAGCTTTTCTACCCCAGCTTCTGTTTTAGGTGGGAAGAATTCAAAGCTAAATGATTTTTCTGTCATGGATATATCCTGATGAAAAAGCCCTGTGCAGAGTATCCGCATAGGGCCTTGTCAACATAGTGCTTAGGCTGGTTTAGTAGCGATAAGCGTCATTCTTAAAAGGTCCGTCTACGCTTACGCCAATGTAATCCGCTTGCTCTTGAGTTAATACGGTTAACTTAGCGCCTAGCTTTTCTAAATGCAGACGTGCCACTTTCTCGTCCAAATGCTTAGGTAATACGTAAACCTGCTTCTCATAGTTGCTGTGGTTATTCCACAACTCGATCTGCGCCAACACTTGGTTGGTGAAGGAGTTAGACATTACGAAGCTTGGGTGGCCTGTCGCACAGCCTAAGTTCACTAAGCGGCCTTCGGCCAGCATGATAATGCGCTTGCCGTCGGGGAAGATGACGTGGTCAACTTGTGGCTTGATATTTTCCCAAGTGTATTGCTTGATGCCAGCAATATCGATCTCATTGTCGAAATGGCCAATATTACAAACAATCGCTTGATCCTTCATCGCTAGCATGTGGTCATGGCTGATGATCTGGAAGTTACCAGTCGTGGTAACAAAGATGTCGGCTTCGCCGGCTACATCGTCCATGGTTACTACGCGGAAGCCTTCCATTGTCGCCTGTAGGGCACAGATAGGATCAACTTCGGTGATCATAACGACTGCGCCTAGGCCTTTCAGTGATTGCGCACAGCCTTTACCGACATCCCCGTATCCGCATACAACGGCTGTCTTGCCAGCAATCATTACATCAGTCGCGCGCTTGATGCCGTCAACTAATGATTCACGGCAGCCGTATAAGTTGTCGAACTTAGACTTGGTAACGGAGTCGTTAACGTTAATTGCAGGAATGGCTAGCTCGCCCTTTTCCGCCATTTCTTTTAAACGCAATACGCCCGTAGTGGTTTCTTCAGAAACCCCCTTAATGTCTGCCATCAACTCTGGATAGTCCTTGTGCAATATCAGTGTTAGGTCGCCGCCGTCGTCCAATATCATATTGGGGCGCCAGCCGTCCTTGCCTTCAATCGTCTGTTTGATGCACCACTCGTACTCTTCTTCTGTTTCGCCCTTCCAAGCAAATACTGGCACGCCAGTCGCTGCGATAGCCGCCGCCGCGTGGTCTTGAGTAGAGAAGATGTTGCAGGAAGACCAGCGAACTTCTGCGCCGAGTGAAGTCAATGCTTCAATCAATACAGCAGTCTGAATAGTCATGTGCAAGCAGCCAACGATACGTGCGCCTTTTAGCGGCTGTGCATCTTTGTACTCATCACGGATATACATTAAGCCCGGCATTTCGGTCTCAGCGATGGCGATTTCTTTGCGGCCCCAAGCGATATTCTCTTCGCTAAAATCGGCTACTTTAAAGTCTTGAGTTGCAGTCATAGTATGTCTCTTTGCCGTAGGGCAGATTAGTTGTTTAGGTTTAAGCCGGCTTCTTCACGAAGCAACTCAGCCTTGTCGGTGCGCTCCCAGTTAAAGCTTGCTTCTTCTCGGCCAAAATGGCCGTAAGATGCTGTGGGGCGATAAACCGTATTAGTTAGGTCTAGCATGTTGGTGATGCCGTAGGGGCGCAGGTCAAAGTGCTTACGCACCAGCTCGACGATTAAATCTTCAGCAACCTTGTTGGTGCCAAAGGTTTCAAGGCTAATTGATGTTGGTTCAGCAACACCAATGGCGTAGCTGATCTGGATTTCGCATTTTTCGGCCAAGCCTGCAGCAACAATGTTCTTGGCCACATAGCGCCCTGCGTAGGCTGCAGAGCGGTCTACTTTAGATGGGTCTTTGCCAGAGAATGCGCCGCCTCCGTGCCTAGCCATGCCGCCGTAGGTGTCGACGATAATCTTGCGGCCAGTTAGGCCTGCATCGCCTACTGGGCCGCCAATGATGAACTGGCCTGTTGGGTTGATGTGATATTGGGTTGATTCAGTTAGCCATTGGGCAGGCAGTACCGGCTTGACTAGCTCTTCCATGATGGCTTCGTGAATATCCTTTTGGGAGATGTCTGGACTGTGCTGAGTTGAAAGTACAACGGCGTCTACACCAACAGGTAGGCCGTTCTCATAACGGAAGCTGACCTGACTTTTTGCATCGGGGCGCAACCAGGCCAATGTACCGTTTTTGCGCAGTTCAGCTTGGCGCTTTACCAGTCGGTGAGCATAGGTAATGGGAGCTGGCATCAGCACATCGGTTTCGTTACACGCGTAACCAAACATTAGGCCTTGGTCACCAGCGCCTTGATCTTCTGGCTTGGCGCGGTCGACGCCCTGGTTGATGTCGGGGGATTGCTCGCCGAGAGCGTTTATGACGGCACAAGTAGATCCATCAAAGCCGATGTCAGAGCTGGTGTAGCCAATATCGTTAACTACATCGCGCACGATCTGTTCGTAGGGAATGTTCTTGGCGCTAGTATTGATTTCACCCGCTAGCAAAATCATGCCGGTTTTCGCTACGGTCTCGCAAGCGACACGGGCGTAGGGGTCCTGGGCAAGAATATTATCCAAGATCGCATCGGATACTTGGTCGCATAGTTTATCAGGGTGACCTTCGGATACGGACTCCGAAGTAAAAAGGTAGTTTTTACTCATAGCATTCTCTTTAGCAGGCTTTTGCACCCACAAGCTGAATATCAAAAAAAGGGATTCTACATGGCTTGTATGCAGAACCCTAGCACTTACGAGTGAAAATCAGGTGAAAGGCTTGAATATTCTACAACTTAGCCTTGAAATGACTTCAAGAAAGCCAGTTCTGGCTCGCTAAGCTGGCTGCGAGGTTTTACCAGTAATTGTTTATAGAGTTGTCCAGTTGATCGCTTAACCAGTTTGGCGAAAGCGTCTTGGAACTCAACGGCAATGCTCTCATTGCCCTCATCATCAACTACAAACTCCATGCTTGCGAGCTTCATCAATGCATTTTCATAGGGCGTGGCGCGATAGCGATCAAGTAGGGCTGCAGTATTTAGATTTGGGTTGGCTTGTATTAAATCGATCAATTCAACGATAAAGGCGATGCTTTGGTCGTCAAGTGTTTCAACTAAATCTAATTCTTCATCGCTAATGGTCGTTGCCAAACTGGGACGTGCGAGTAGGGCGCCAATAATGCGACGATTAACGGTGACTTCTAACTGGCGTTGTGGTGCTGGGCCTCGGGAGCGAGGAGAGTTACTCCTGTTTGTCGATGCATATTGTTGCGTGTGGCTTGCAGTTACTGCTGCTGAGTGTGCTTGTTGTAGGCCTTGACCAAACAGTTGCTCAGAAGAGGTGCCTGCAACTTTAGCGAGTTCGGCTTTTAGTAACAGAGAGAAAGTTTCCGCCTTGATTTGCGCAAGCAAAGGCTTGGCTAACTCAACAAAGCGGCTCAGCCCGTCAATAGAGCTAACGTCGACCTGGGCTTTAATGTGTTCAATAAGATAGGTTGATAGGGGCATAGCGTTGTGTAGGCGTTGCTCAAATGCTTCCTGCCCTTCTTTTTGCACCATAGAGTCAGGGTCTTCTCCGTCGGGTAAAAACAAAAAGCTGATCTGCTTGCCGTCTTGCAGTTCGGGCAGACAGTTGTTGAGCGCGCGCCATGCTGCATCGCGCCCGGCTCGATCGCCATCGAAACAGAATACGACTTGATTGACGGCGCGAAAGAGACGCTGGATATGATCGCCAGTACAGGCTGTTCCAAGTGTGGCCACGGCATTGCTAATGCCGTGCTGGGCTAGCATGACAACATCCATATAGCCTTCTACTACAACGATACTTTCTAGCTTTTTAGTATGCTGCTTGGCCTCATACAGGCCGTAAAGCTCGCGGCCCTTATGGAAGATGGGTGTCTCGGGGGAGTTTAAATATTTGGGCTCACCCTGGCCCATGACGCGCCCACCAAAGGCGATAGTCTTACCGCGCTGGTCACGAATGGTGAACATAATGCGGTCGCGAAAGCGGTCGTAGTAGCCGCCGTTATCTTTTTTTACCAGCATTCCTGCCGAGTCTAGTTTTGTCTGATTGTCTGTGTTTTTACCTAGGCGTTGTAGAATAAAGTCCCAGCTCTCGGGAACAAAGCCGATGGCATATTGTTTGGCGATTTCACCGGTTAAGCCACGCCCTTTAAGATACGCTACGGCCTTGGGCTCTTTGCGCAACTCTAGCTGGTAGTGTTCGCTGGCGGATTTCATTAGCTCGTAAAGATTGGCTGCTTGTTTACGCTTGGTACTGTCTTGTTCAGATTCTTCGCGGGGGACTTCTACGCCGAGGCTACGAGCGAGTTCTTCTACGGCTTCAGGAAATGCTAGGCGGTCATACTCCATAATGAAGCTGATGGCTGTACCATTCATACCGCAGCCAAAGCAGTGATAGAACTGTTTGCTGGAGCTGACCGTGAAAGAGGGGGTTTTTTCGCCGTGAAATGGACAGCAAGCCTTATAGTTTGCCCCTGCTTTTTTAAGCGGCACACGCTTGTCAATTACGTCAACTATGTCAACGCGCGCAAGAAGGTCATCAATAAATTGTCTAGGGATCATGCCGGCCATAGGCGTTATTGTGCCATGTGTAAGTTAATGCGGATATGCTGAAACAGACGGTTTGCAGCATATCCGCATAGCTGTGCGTCTAAAATAATAGCTCTGGGCTTTGAGTGCCGCCTTCGATCGTATCATCAATGATGCGTTGTTCAGGTATTGCTATTTGAACTGGAGCGCTCTCTTCTCGAAAAATTTCAAAAATAGCGTTGCTTTGATCAGGGTGTGCAAGCAAGCCGCTGGCAGGGTCTATACGAGCAGATACCATGCCGCTAGGTAGGGCGCGCTGAGATGGCTCACTGTCTTGCAGTGCTTCGCGCATAAAGTCTACCCATATGGGCAAGGCTGCTGATGAGCCTGTTTCTCTGCGCCCCATCGTTTTTAACGTGTCATAACCAACCCAGATGGATGCTGCGATGTCGTCATTGAAACCGCTAAACCATGCATCTATCTGGTCGTTAGTTGTCCCTGTTTTTCCTGCTAAATCAGTGCGCCCCAGTTTGAGCGCCCTGCGCGCAGTGCCCCTTTTAACAACATCTTGCAGCATGGATCGAATGATAAATGCAGTGCGCGGCTCTAAGATTTTCTCGGCCTGAGTATAGCGAGGGCTTGGAGACTCGCTTCCGAGAGGGTCTTCATTATCAAGCAAGGGTGGAAGTTCTAATGCTGTTGGAGCCGCCTCTATAGCTGCTTTGCTGGGGGGGGCGGCAATATCCTCTACAGCCGCGATGTTTTCAGGGCCTTCAGTCCCCTGCTCCACGCAGTGCATACATGCCGCAGTATGTTGCTGAATAAAAATCGTTTCACCACTGGCGTTTTCTATTCTGTCAATGAAGAATGACCCCACTTTATAGCCACCATTGGCCAGAGCGGCGTAAGAGGTGGCGAGCTCTAGGGGGGTTGTACTGCCGCTGCCGAGTGCTAAGGATAGGTCTCTTGGCAGATGCTCGTCTTGAAACCCAAAGCGTTTTGCAAAGCGGCGCACAGGGCCTACGCCAAGTTCGAGCAGAAGTCTAATCGACACCAAATTGCGCGAGTTGGCTAGTGCAACGCGTAAGCGTGTGGGGCCATAGAATTTGCCGCTGTAATTTTCTGGCTTCCACTTACTTTCTAGTGCTGGGTCGTCAAAGACGACGGGAGCGTCATTGATAATACTGGCTGCAGAGTAGCCTTTTTCTAAGGCGGCCGTATACATGAAAGGCTTAAAGCTTGAGCCGGCTTGGCGCAAAGCCTGGGTGGCTCGGTTAAACTTGCTTTTGAAATAATCAAAGCCGCCGACTAAGGCGGTTACGGCTCCGGTGTTAGGCGACAAGGCGACCAACGCGCTCTCAATTTCAGGTATTTGGGCTAAGCTGAGCTGGCCTTCGGCATTGAGCTCCACCCATATTATATCGCCTACTTTCAGTGCATCTGCAGGCTTGTTCAGCTTAGGGCCAATTTGGTCAGTGGCAATATGCTTGCGCGCCCACTGCATGTTGGTGAACGTGAGGGTAGACTGCTCCTTTTCGCCGAGATATAGCACGACATCGGATGCATTTAACTGGGTGACAATGGCGGGGCGATAGCCTGCCTTACGAGCATGTTTCTCTAGTGAGTTGTCCAGAGTTTCAGTTTCTAGTTGTCCTTCATTATCGAAAACTATTGAAATATTCTCTATGGGCCCTCTATAGCCGTGACGCTTATCTATGCGTTGCAGGCCTTGGCGAATAGCCTGGTTGGCCGCTCGTTGTTGTGGGCCGTTAATAGTCGTATACACTTTCAATCCAGAGCTGTAAGCATCACCTGGGTACATACGAGCTGCTCTAGCGCGCGCCATCTCTGCAACGTAGTGGGCTTCTACCTCGGGTGTGACAGCGTGCACCTTGGCGGTAATGGGATCGGCTTTTGCTAAGTCGTAGGCTTCTTGTGTAATAGCCTCAAGCTTAAGCATTCTGCCTAATACATAATTTCTGCGCAGCAATGCGCGCTCAGGCAGGGCAATAGGATTGTAGTTCGATGGAGCCTTGGGCAGCCCTGCTATCATGGCCATTTCAGCAAGCGTCAGCTCGTCAACGGTTTTGCCATAGTAGACCTTCGCAGCAGCGGCGACGCCATAGGCGCGCTTGCCAAGATATATTTTGTTTAAATAGAGTTCCAGTACTTTATCTTTGCTGAGTTGTTGAGTGATTTTTAGAGCGAGAAATATCTCGTTAACCTTGCGCAGGATTGACTTTTCGCGTGTTAAAAAGAAGTTTCTAGCCACCTGCATGGTGATTGTGCTGCCGCCCTGCGAGCGGCTGCCAGTGCTTACCCAGACAATGACAGCCCGTACTAGACCTTGCCAATCTACCCCGGGATGCTCATAAAAACGATCATCTTCCGATGACACAAACGCTTGCTGAAGCTGCCTAGGTATCTCTGTAATACTTAGGGGAATGCGGCGTTTATCGCCATATTCGGATATAAGTAGGCCGTCGTGGGTGTAGACACGCAGAGGTTCTTGGAGCTGGATATCTTCAAGGGTGTCAACTGACGGTAACTTGGGAGAGAGGTATAGATACAGGCCTGCAATAGCAATTATGGCGCAGACACCACCTAATAACCCCAATATAGCTGAGATTTTGAGCGTTTTTTTGATTTTTGACACTAGCTTTTCGTTAACCCGCGCTGACTTAATCTTGAGAATGTACTTGAATTATAAGGGTTTAGCGCGAAGAAAGATAAAAAATAGAATTTTATTAGATTTTTTATGCACTTAGGGCTAGTATTTAACAAACTAGATGATGTAGTCTATGGGAATCCACCACTGGGGGCGGGAGCTAAAACGTGTTTCTATTCGGAAATAAAAAACCAGCCATGCTTGGCATCGATGTCAGTTCTACTTGTGTAAAGCTGCTCGAAATCAGCAAAAACAAAGACTCTTATAAAATTGAGTCCTATGCGGTTGAGCCGTTGCCGCCTAATGCTGTGGCGGAAAAAAATATTCAAGATGTTGAGGCTGTTGGCGAAGCCGTTAAACGTGCTGTGAAGCGGTCAGGCACTAGAAATAAGCTAGTCTGTCTTGCTGTGCCAGGGTCTGCGGCAATTACTAAAAAAATAACCATGCCATCTGATCTCGCTGATGATGAATTAGAAACTCAAATTCAACTAGAGGCGGATCAATACATACCTTATCCGTTAGAAGAAGTTAATTTAGATTTTCAGGTGCTTGGTGTTAGTGAGAAAACACCTGAAACTATAGATGTGTTACTGGCAGCCTCTCGCAGCGAAAATGTAGGTGCTAGAACTGCAGTAGCAGAATTGGCCAGTTTGACGGCTAAAGAGGTTGGCATTGAAGCTTACACGATCGAAGACTCCTTCAAGTTAATGTCTCACCAGGTCCCAGATTATGGTGTAGATAAGACAGTGGCAGTGATTGATGTGGGGGCAACAATGACGAGCCTTAATGTTTTGCACGACGGAGTATTGACCTACACTCGCGAACAACCCTTTGGGGGCAAGCAATTAACCGAAGAAATCATGCGTCGTTACGGCTTGTCGTATGAAGATGCTGGGCGTGTTAAGAAAGAGGGTGGTTTGCCAGAGAACTATGAACCCGAAGTTTTAGTGCCCTTCAAAGAAACCATGTCTCAGCAAGTGGGGCGTTTTTTACAGTTCTACTACTCGGCAACAGAGCAAGAAAATGTAGACCACATAATTATGGCAGGAGGCTGTTCAGCGATACCGGGCATAGCTGATATTGTTGAGCACAACCTAGGCATCCCAACCTCCGTAGCAAATCCATTTGCTAATGTAGACTTGGCGAACAGAGTGCCTAAAAACAGGTTGTTGAACGACTCGGCATCTCTGTTAATTGCCTGTGGTTTGGCAATGAGGAGTGTTGAGCAATGAGTGTGAACACTAGAATTAATTTATTGCCCTGGCGTGAAGAAGAGCGTAAACGTCAGAATATTGAGTTTGGCATCATGGCAGGTGCTGCGGCCATGATG